>CAJCJC010000058.1 GCA_903970575.1 Alphaproteobacteria bacterium | reverse complement strand
TGGTCAATCTCGGCTGGTTCTATCCGCTCTTTTCCGTCTTCGTGATGGTCGGTTGTTCCAATTCGGTCAACCTGACGGACGGTTTGGACGGCCTCGCCATCGTGCCGGTGATGATCGCGACCGCGTGTTTCGGCCTGATCGCCTATCTGGTCGGTAATGCGATCTTCGCCAATTACCTTCAGCTTCAGCATGTCGCCGGGACGGGCGAACTGACCGTGTTCTGCGGCGCGCTGGTCGGGGCGAGCTTGGGGTTCCTCTGGTTCAACGCGCCGCCCGCTATGGTGTTCATGGGGGACACGGGCTCGCTCTCGGTCGGCGGCGCCTTGGGCGCGATCAGCATCATCACCAAGCATGAGATCGTGCTCGCGATTATCGGCGGCCTGTTCGTGCTGGAGACGGCGTCGGTCATCGTGCAGGTAGCGTCGTTCAAGACGACCGGGAAGCGCGTCTTCCGCATGGCGCCGCTGCACCATCATTTCGAGAAAAAAGGCTGGTCGGAGCCGACGGTCGTCATCCGATTCTGGATCATCGCGGCCATCCTCGCCCTGGTCGGGCTTTCGAGTCTTAAGCTCAGATGAACGCCGCGCTCGACATCATGGCCGCCGGCCAGCCGGCTTCGCTCGATTTCAGCTTTCTGCGCGGGGGCGGAACCGTCGCGATCCTGGGTCTTGGCAAGTCCGGACTCGCGACAGCGAGCGCGCTGGCCGCCAGCGGCGTCGATGTCGCCGCCTGGGACGATTCGCCGTCCGGGCGCGCGGCCGCCGAGGCCGAGGGCGTAACCCTGGTCGACCTCATGGAGGCGGATTTCCGCGGGATGCGATTCCTGGTGCTGTCGCCCGGCATTCCGCATCATTTTCCCGAACCCCATCCGGTCGCGGCCAAAGCGGTGGCGGAGGGGTGCAAGATCGTCGGCGATATCGAACTTTTATATCTGGCCCAGCCCGAGGCGCGCTATCTCGGCATCACCGGCACCAACGGCAAAAGCACGACGACGGCGCTGATCGGGCACATCCTGGGCGAGGCCGGCATGGCGATCGCGGTGGGCGGCAATCTGGGAACGCCAGTCATGACCTTTCCGCCGCTGGGGTCCGACGGCGCCTATGTCATCGAGATGTCGAGCTATCAGCTCGATCTTATCGATTCGCTTGTCTTCGACGCGGCCGTTCTCTTGAACATCACCCCCGATCACCTGGATCGCCACGGCGGCATGGACGGTTATATCGCGGCCAAGGAGCGGATATTCGCCGGCCAGGGCGGCGATAAGGCGGCGATTATCGGGATCGACAGCGCGCCGTGCCGCGATGTGGCGGCCCGGCTTTCGGCGCGCGGTCACGCGCGGCTGATCCCCATCTCGGTCTGCGAGGACGCACCTGGAGGGGTCGCGGTCGATAACGGCCTATTGATCGACGATCTGGATGGCGACGCCGAACCCGTGCTCGACCTTAAGACGATCGAAAGGCTTCCCGGCGCCCATAACTGGCAGAACGCCGCCGCCGCCTGGGCCGTGGCGCGGGTTTGCGCGGTCGACAAGCCGACCATCGAGGCGGCGATGCGCAGCTTTCCCGGCCTCGCCCATCGCCAGCAACTCGTACGGACGATCGGGAATATCCGTTTCGTCGACGACAGCAAGGCGACCAACGCCGACGCGGCCGAAAAGGCGCTTGGCTGCTATGACCGGATCTATTGGATCGCTGGCGGCCGGGCCAAGGAGGGCGGCTTGACGTCGCTCGAGCCATTTCTGCCCAGAATCGCCCGGGCGTTCCTGATCGGCGAGGCCGCCCCGGATATGGCCGTCTGGCTTGAGGACAAGGCGCCGGCGATCGTCGTGGGGACAATGGAACGCGCGGTGGCCGCCGCCTATGCGATGGCGCGGGCGGACGGCGTCGGTGGCGTCATTCTGTTGTCGCCGGCTTGCGCATCGTTCGACCAATATCCCAATTTCGAGGTGCGGGGCCGCCATTTCGTCTCGCTCGTCGCCGCGCTCGAACCCAACGAGGGGGGGATCGGCGCATGAGCACCGTCTTCGCGCGCACCGATCATTCGATATTGGGACGTTGGTGGTGGACCGTCGATCGCTGGACCCTGGTCGCGCTGGCGACGCTGATCGGCTTCGGCGCCCTTCTCGTGACGGCGGCCAGCCCGTCCGTCGCCGAGCGCATCCATCTTCCGACATTCTATTTCGTCGAACACCACGCGATCATGCTCGCGCCGACGCTGTTGGTTATCTTTGGCGTTTCGTTGCTCAGTCCTCGCGGCGTGCGGCGTCTGGGCCTTGCCATGTTCGTGACCTTTTACCTGCTGACCTTGCTGACGCTGGTGGCCGGGGTCGAGATCAAGGGCGCCACGCGATGGGTCTCGGTCGGCCCGCTTTCGTTGCAGCCGTCCGAGTTCCTGAAGCCAGCCTTCGCGGTCGTCACCGCCTGGCTGTTCGCGCAACAGCACGCGGCGCGCGCCGCCGGCCGGTGGTTTCCCGGCTATCCGCTCGCGATCGGGCTGTTCCTCGCGGTGGTCGCCGTTCTGATGCTCCAGCCCGATTTCGGCATGACCTTCGTGTGCACCGCGATCTGGTTCGCCGAGTTCTTCCTGGCCGGGCTGCCCATCGTCTTTGTCCTCGCTCTAGCGGTGGCGGCCGTTGGGGCGCTTGTGGCCGCCTATTTCACGTTTCCCCATATCGCGAGCCGCATAGACCGGTTTCTCGACCCGGCTTCGGGCGACGCCTATCAGGTCAACCGGTCGGTCGAAGCGTTCATCCATGGCGGCCTGACCGGCACGGGCCCGGGGCAGGGCACGGTCAAGCTCTCGCTGCCGGACGCGCACGCCGATTTCATCTTCGCGGTCGCGGGCGAAGAACTCGGGCTCGCCGCCACCCTCGCCATCGTTTGCATCTTCGGCTTCATCGTGCTGCGCGGCTTTTCCCGGGCGCTCAAGGATAGCGATTTGTTCGTCGTCCTCGCGGTGGGCGGGTTGTTCACGCAGTTCGGTCTGCAGGCCTTGATCCACATGGGATCGTCGCTGCATCTGTTGCCCGCCAAGGGCATGACCCTGCCCTTTATCTCCTATGGCGGGTCGTCGATGCTGGCGCTCGGGCTTGGCACGGGAATGGCGTTGGCCCTAACCCGTAGGCGTTTGCCGGGAAGCGAGGGACAATGAACGCGCCCATCGCGCCGAATTCCGCCCCGCTCGTGGTGCTGGCCGCCGGCGGAACGGGCGGGCATATGTTTCCGGCCGAGGCGCTGGCCCGGGCGCTGATCGACAACGGCGCGCGCGTGGCGCTCATCACCGACAGACGCGGTCAGGCGTTCGGAGACGCCTTGCCGCGTGTCGCCGTCCATCGGATCCACGCCAGCAAGCTGCCGCGCGGGACCGTCGACCGCATCCGGGCCGCCTTTACGATGTGCCTCGGTTTCGTGGACGCGTGGCGGCTGCTGCGCCGATTGGAGCCGGCGATCGTGGTGGGGTTCGGCGGCTACCCCTCGATTCCAACCATCGTCGCGGCGCTGCTGCGCAAGACGCCTGTCATCCTGCACGAGCAGAACGCCCTTTTGGGACGCGCCAATCGCCTGTTCGCGTCGCGGGCGCGGTTGATCGCGACATCGTTCGAAACGGTCAAGGGGCTGCCGGCGGATGCGCGGGGAGAGCTTGTGGGCAACCCGGTGCGGCCGGGAATTCTGGCCATCCGCGACGTTCCCTATCCCGCGCCGGCGGAGGGCGCTCTTCTTTCAATCCTCGTTACCGGCGGCAGTCAGGGCGCCCGCATCTTCAGCGAGGTCGTTCCCGCGGCCATGGCTCTTCTGCCGGAATCCTTGCGCGGCCGCGTAAAGATCGTGCAGCAATGCCGGGCCGAGGATTTAAGCGATGCCGCCGCCGCCTTTAGGCGGGCGGGCGTCGCCGCCGATCTGGCGGTTTTCTTCTCCGACATGCCCCGCCGCCTCGCGGATTGCCATCTGGCGATCGCGCGTTCCGGCGCCTCGACCCTCGCGGAACTGGGCGTGGCCGGCCGGCCGGCCATCCTCGTCCCCTATCCTTTCGCGACCGAGGATCATCAGACGATGAACGCCGAAGCCTTCGTGCGGGGCGGCGGCGGATGGGTGATCAGCCAGCGCATATTGACCCCGCAGTTTTTAGCCGAGCGGATATCGGCGCTGCTTTCCCGGCCGGATACCTTGGCGCGCGCCGCCGACGCGGCGCGGCGCGAGGGACGTCCGGACGCGGCCCACCGGTTCGCCGCTCTGGTCATCGCTGAAATCGGCGCCCGCGCCGCGCGCTCCGCCTCCACGCCCATACGGAAGGACGCCGCGGCATGAGGGCCCTTCCACTCGATCTTGGAACGCTCCATTTCGTGGGCGTCGGCGGCATCGGCATGAGCGGCATCGCCGAGGTGCTGCATAATCTCGGCTATTCCGTGCAGGGCTCGGACATCGCCGAGAACGCGAATGTCCAGCGGCTGCGCGCGCTCGGCGTCAAGGTTACGATCGGGCACGCGGCGGAGAATATCGCCGACTCCGCGGTGGTCATCGTTTCGTCCGCCATCAGGTCCGACAATCCCGAACTCGCCGCGGCCCGCGCGGCGTTGCTGCCGGTCGTGCGCAGGGCTGAGATGCTCGGCGAGCTGATGCGGCTGAAATGGTCGATCGCGGTCGCCGGTACTCACGGCAAGACGACCACGACATCGCTGGTGGCCGCGGTTCTGGAGGGCGCCGGGTTCGACCCCACCGTCATCAACGGCGGCATCATCAACGCCTATGGGACCAACACCCGTTTGGGCGCCGGCGATTGGATGGTGGTTGAGGCGGACGAAAGCGACGG
>CAJCJC010000057.1 GCA_903970575.1 Alphaproteobacteria bacterium | reverse complement strand
TATCGCCAGCCGGATCGTTTCCCGTATCGGCAGACGAATCGACGAATCGAGCCCGCTCTGCGACGCCCGCCTGCCCGACGGAAGCCGGGTCAACATCATCATCCCGCCGCTGGCGATCGACGGTCCCTCCATCTCGATCCGGAAATTTTCCAAGCGCAGGATCACGCTCGACGTGATGGCGCAGCAGGGCAATCTTTCGCCGGCGATGGCGACGGTGCTGAAGATCGCGGGACGGTGTCAGCTCAATATCCTGATCTCGGGCGGCACGGGTTCCGGCAAGACGACGCTCTTGAACGCCATCAGCCAGATGATCGACCAGGGCGAGCGCATCGTCACGATCGAGGACGCCGCCGAGCTGCAACTGCAACAGCCTCACGTCGTCCGGCTGGAAACGCGCCCGGCCAATCTGGAGGGTACGGGCGAGATCACCATGCGCGATCTGGTCAAGAACGCGCTCAGAATGCGCCCGGACCGCATCATTTTGGGCGAGGTGCGCGGATCGGAGGCCGTGGACATGCTTCAGGCGATGAACACCGGCCATGAGGGCTCGCTGGGCACGATTCACGCCAATCGCCCACGAGAGGCGCTGACGCGCCTTGAAAACATGATCGGCATGGCCGGCATCAACCTGCCCTCCAAGGCCATTCGCACCCAGATCGCCTCGGCGCTCGACATGATCGTTCAGGTAAGCCGCATGCGCGATGGCGTAAGGCGGATCACGAACATCACCGAAGTGCTGGGCATGGAGGGCGACGTCATCACCACGCAGGAGCTTTTCACGTTCGAGGTCGAGGGCGAAACGCCGGAGGGCAAGCTGACCGGATATTTCAGATCGTCTGGCCTGCGCCCCCATTTCGCGCCGAAGGCGGCTTATTTCGGGCTCGACAAGCCTCTTTACGAAACCATGTCGTGAACGGAGTGGCGCATCATGAGCGGATCGATCGGGGGTTTGGACAATGGGGCGCTGCTATTGATGGCGGGTCTATCGATCGTCGCGCTGGGAATCGTTTATTTTCTGACGTCCATTCCCGAGAGAGCCGAGCGTAGGCGGCTTCGTCGCCGCCTCGCCAGGCTTGCTCATAACGTTCCGCAAAAAACGGCGGACGAGGCCGGCGTGACCGTTCGGCGCGACATCGCGGACAGCTCGATCGAGACGCTCGATAAATTGATCAAGCGTCTGCTTCCCCGACCCGAAAAGTTGCGGGAGCGTCTGGCGGCGACAGGCAAGCGCATCTCGCTCGGCGAGTATGTCTTGGCGAGCCTCGTCACCGGCGGCGTGGCCTTCGCGGTCTTGAGCCTGATCGTCAGGGTCCCGCCGATCGTGGCCCTGCTCTTTTCATTCACGGCGACGATCTGGCTGCCGCATAAGGCGACGGGCATCATGATCGAAAGCCGCCGAAAGCGTTTTCTGGAGCTCTTTCCGGAAGCGATCGAGCTTATCGTGCGCGGTCTGAAATCGGGCGTACCGACCAGCGAATCGATCAAAGCCGTTGGGCGGGAAATCCCCGACCCGCTCGGTTTCGAGTTTCGCAGCATCACCGACGCGATGATGCTGGGCCAAACATTCGACGACGCCCTTGCCGCCGCTTCGAAGCGAATCAATCTGCCCGAATTCCGCTTTTTCGAGATCAGCCTCGGAATCCAGCAGGAAACCGGCGGGAATCTGGGCGAGACATTGGAGAATCTCGCCACGATTCTCCGCCGCCGCAAACAGATGAAGCAAAAAATCAAGGCGCTGTCATCGGAAGCCACGGCCAGCGCCTATATCCTGGGCTCGTTGCCGTTTCTGGTGTTCGGGGCCATGACCGCCATAAACCCCGATTACGCGGGAATCCTGTTCACGGATACGCGCGGCAACATAGTGCTCGGCGTCGCCTTGGCGCTGATCGCGACCGGCGTTGGGACGATGATCAGAATGGGGAAATTCAACATATGAACATCCTCGTCAACCAGAATGATATGCTGATTATCTCCGCGGCCGCCTCGGCCGTGATGGCGCTGCTGGCGGTTTGGCACGGGCTGATCGCGCGGGACCCGGTCGGCGCGCGACTCCGCAATTTGGCGGCCATTCGCGACCAATTCAACGCAGGCGTGAACGCGCCGCGCGCCAACCGCGCCCGGGCCAATCTGAAGCAATCCAGCATCACGTTCATGCGGCATGCCGTCGACAAGCTGAACCTCATGCGGGGCCGCCAGGTTGAGCGTATCCGCGCGAATCTCGCGCGCGCCGGGTGGCGTTCCAAAGACGCGATGACAGCCTATGTGTTCGCCAAGGGCGTTTCGCCTCTCGTGACCCTTGGCGGCGGATTGCTGTTCCTGATCGTAAAAGGGCATGCCCTGCTGAGCGGCACTGGGCCGATCATCCTCGGGTTTGGCGCGATTATCGGTCTTTTTGGGGCAGATCTCGTTGTAAAGAACGCCGGAGACAAACGGGTCAAGGCGCTGACCCTTGCATTGCCGGACGCGCTCGACCTTATGGTCATTTGCGCGGACGCGGGGCTGAGCCTCGACGCCGCGATCAAACGAGTCGGGATGGAGATGGCGACCGCCGCGCCGGAAATGTCCGATGAGCTGTTGTTGACCTCGATCGAACTCAGCTTCCTGCCCGACCGTCAGGTCGCGCTGCAAAACATGATCGTCAGAACCAACATGACGAAGCTCCGCGCGCTCATCAACTGCCTGATCCAGTCCGAGCGCTATGGAACGCCGCTGGCGAACGCCTTGCGCGTGCTGTCGGCCGAGTTCAGGGAAACCCGCATGATGGCGGCGGAGGAAAAAGCCGCCAGGCTGCCGGCCATCATGACGGTGCCAATGATCCTGTTCGTCCTGCCGGCCCTTTTCACGGTCATCATCGGGCCGGCAGCTTTGCATATTATCGACACGCTGGCCGCCAATCGCCAAGCGCTATGAAGCGATGCGCGCGCGGTTTACTGCCCGTTCGCGGATGGCGCGCTCTCGTTCGTCGACGGGCCGCGCAGCAAAATTCGTGCGCGCTCCGTAGCAGGCAGCGCGCGAAGCACGTCATAATAGGCAAGATTGCTTTGAACCGACCGCTCATCCAAATCGATGCGCGCGACCCGTTCGGCGTCCGCCCTGCGACCCGCGAGGCCGAGCGCCAAGGCAAGGTTGAGCCTGTATTCGGCCGGCGCGCCAGGCGCCGAAGCGATGGACCGTAAAATCGTAATGGCGTCATCGAAGTCGCCGGCCAGAGCCTGCGACAAACCAAGATCGTTACGCAGGGATACGTCGTTCGGCGCCAGTTCCAAACCACGCCGATAATCAGCCGCCGCTTGCGGGAACTGGCCAAGGAGATCGTCCGCGACGCCGAGCGCCCGGAAACCGCGCGGATCGGGCTTGATCGCCACCCCGTGGCGCAGCGCATCCGCCGCCGCTGCCGGTTGATCGAGCGCGATCAAGCTCTCGCCCAGGCCTTTTTCACCATCGGGATCCTGCGGCGACTTCGCGAGGAGGGCGCGAAACTGCTTGGCGGCTTCGCCCGGCGCGCCGGCGGCGAGCAGGGCATGGCCCAGCCCCAACAGAGCCCGACGATCGCCCGGCGCGAGCGTCAGCGCCCTGCGATAAAACATAATGGCCCCGGATTTATCGCCATTGGCGTATTCGCGGTCGGCGATATCGAGCGCCACCCTGGCGGACAAGGCGGGGGACGGCTCCTCGCCGGACGCCTGACGGCCGGAGCCCCCGCCATCGGCGCCGGATTCACAGCCCGCGGCCAAAATGCATAACGCCAGGGCCAAACCCCGGCCCCATCTGATCGATGCGTTGTTCATCGCGGCCTGATTCGTGCGGGACGTCTACATAGGACGCTTATCCGTCGGCCAAGCAAGAAAAACTTCGGTTTCGCCGCCGGACGATAACATCGTTTTTACGGTCGACGCCCCAGTATTGGCAGGTTTTAAGCATCATGGGAGCAAGTGTTCGGCGGCGCGGCGATCTCCCTAACGCCGCGCGTAACTTTGTTTAAGAGCGATGAACGAGGCGGATCGATGCGCGTGAACCTCCAAATCCGACCCGTGAATAAGCTCCGGCGACGCCATCCGTGGGTCGCACGACACATTGGGCGATTCGCACAACATCAGGGCGGCGCGATGGCCATTACGATCGCGCTGATGATGACGGCCTTCGCCGGAATGGTCGGGCTTTCGGTGGACCTCGCGGATTGGTACGGCACGCGCCGCGCGATGCAGTCGGCTGTCGACGCTGCGGCCCTGGGCGGGGCGCGCGAGATGTTGAACGGCGGCACAAGCGCCCAGGTGACCACGGCCGCGACGACGGACGGCAATCTGAACGCCAGCGGATTGGCGCGCGGCGGCACGTTCAACATACAGCCGAACATGGCGGCCCAGACCGTGACCGTGACGATGACAAAATCCGCCGACGTCTTCCTGTCCGGACTTTTCCTCGGGTCGACGCCCACGATCACGGTGACCGCCGAAGCCGGGTTGATCACCACAGCGCCGGCGCAACCCGAATATTGCCTAAGGATCATGAGCCCGAACGCCGCCGGCGCGCTTACACTGAGCGGCAGCAGCTCGATCCAAGCGTCCGGTTGCCCCATCGCCGTCAACTCGACCAGCGCAACCGCGATCAATCTCAGTGGAAACACCCGGATAAACAGCAAGTCGATCTGCGGTCCGGGCGGGAGCATCGTCTCCGGAAGCTCCGTGCTAAGTCCCGGCGAGACGAGTTGCTCGGCCGCAACCGATCCCTACGCCAATATGACCCCACCCAGCAACGTGAACGATCCCTGCCAATATACCAACTACACGATCAACAATAATAACACGGCAACTTACATCAATTCATCGGGGCAGACCGTAACGATCAATGGGACCTATCCTCAACAATATTCCACCATCCCTATGTCACCTGGTGTTTATTGCGGAGGCATCAATATCGCGGGCAACGGCGGCGATGCGAATGTCAGCTTCGGCTCGGGAGTCTACGTCATCCGGAACGGCGGACTCATCGCCGGCAACAGCACCACGGCGAGCGGTACGGGCGTCTCGTTCTATTTGACGGGCACCGGCGGCGTCAGCATGAGCAACAGCACGAATTTCAGCATCACCGCGCCAACATCCGGCGAAATGGCGGGAATCGCGATCTATCAGGATCAGTCTGAGCCAGCCGGCACGATTACTGAGAATCTAAGCGGAAACAGCACTTTGACATTTACAGGTCTACTCTATTTCGGAAATCAGAACGTCAGCGTGTCCGGAAGCTCCGAGGACCAATCGGCGGCGTTTACCTGGATGGTCGCCTACACGCTGAATTATAGCGGATACTCCACGCTTTATCTCAATTCAAATTACTCCAAGACCACCGTTCCCCAGCCGACCGGCACGTCGAGCACGTTGGCCGTCGCGTTGTTGCAATAGGCGCCGCAATGACGAGCATTAAGCACTGGTTCGGTCGAATGGGCGTTTCCGGAAGCGCCGGCATCGAACTTGCGCTGGCGGCGCCGTTGCTGGCGCTTCTGATCACCGCCGGCTTCGATTTTGGGCGGGCGCTCTACGAACAGCATCGCCTGGTCGCCGCGGCGCGCGCGGGCGTGCAATACGCGATGCAAAGCACCACGGATTGGACCGATACGACCGACATCACCGCGGCCGTCCGCGCGGACGCGGGCGACACGGCCAATAGCCTGACCGTGACGCCCTCCACCTGCACCTGCCCCGGCGGCAACTCGCCGTGCAGCACGTCAACGACGTGCTCGGGCAGCACGATCGCCGGCACCTATGTGAAGGTGGTGGTGTCGGAATCTTATTCCACCGTGGTGAGCTATCCGTTCGTCACCTCGCCCTTCACCATCTCCGGCCAGGTGTTGGTCAGGGTGCAATGATGCGTCGTTTCCGCCTGTTTCCGCGCCTGAAAACGCTGTTCCTGGCGGATGCCGGCCATGTGGCGGTGGAATACGCGCTAACGGCGCCGATCCTGCTGGGCATCATCTATGGAATTGTTGAGGTCAGCCATTACGCATTCCTAAAGATGACAATCAGCAACGCCGCGCATGACGCCGTGCGCTACGCGATCGTCCACAGCTCCAGCAGCACGAGCCCGCTGGCCAGCAGCAGCATACAATCCTATGCCACCAATGAACTGACCGGCCTGGGTCTCAACGGCGCCGCCGCGACGGTGAACGTCAACTATGGCAACGGCAATAGCCCTGGCAGCACCGTGCAGGTGAACATCTCCTACCCTTTCACGCCGTTCATGCCCGGCTTTAACGCGATCCCGCTTTCCTCGGCCACATTCACCGCCTTGGCGGGTCCCATCACCACCACGGCGCAGATGGTGTTCGGGCAATAGGGCGCAACGCGGGCGAGACTTGGAATTTCCGGGACGCCGAGCTATGTAAGGAATTTCCTTACATATGGTGCATCATGATCACGAGTAAGATGACGCGAAAAGCGCAAACGACGATCCCTCAGCCTGTGCGGGCTGCCCTTCGCCTGAATCACGGGGATGAAATCGTCTACACGATAGAGGGCGATCATGTTTTTTTAGCAAAGGCGAAGGCGTCAGCCGGTGACGATCCATTCGCTTGTTTCAGCGAATGGAATTCGGACGCGGATAGACAAGCCTATGCCGACCTTTGACGCCTGGGACATCGTCAAGGTTCCTTTCCCTTACACGGATCGGCCGGTCAGACAGCGTCGCCCCGCCCTTATCGTCAAATCTGGAGACATTTCGCTAACTGACACTCTGGTGTGGGTATTGATGATCACCAGCGCGGATAACCGTTCAGGGGCGGGCGACGTCAAGATCACGGACCTGCGATGCGCGGGCTTGCCGTCGCCATCGTTGGTCCGCACGACAAAAATCGCGACGATCGAGACGCGAGACGTCGAGAGTCTGGGTTACTTGCCTGAAGTGGATCGCGCCGAAGTCGCGCGCCATATCCACGGATATCTGGCCGAGGTCGTAGTGCACGCATGAAACTCTTTATCCGATGCGTCGAAGGCGAGGTCAGGCTGGGGCCGGGAAAAATCAGGCTACTGGAGATGATCGGCGCGCATCGATCGATTTCAGAGGCGGCGCGGGCGATGGACATGTCCTATCGCCGGGCGTGGTTATTGGTCGCCGATCTGAATCAGAGCTTTAGCCAGCCGGTGACGACGACGCGCACTGGCGGCAAGGGCGGCGGGTTCGCGGAATTGACGCCGTTCGGCTTCAGCCTGATCGCGCGCTATCGCTCGATCGAGCGGGAGGCCGAGGCCGCGGTCGCGGAGCAGCTTGAAGCCTTGAGCGCGGAGATCGCGCGAAGCTGATAGGCTTAGCCGCCTTCATATGAAGTGGAACGATCGACGACTACGTGATATCCATCACGATATAGCGCAGTTGGAGATTCCATGTATCTAAAGTCCTTTGCATCCGCCCTAATCCTGCTGTCGACGATGGCTTCGGCGGCCCTGGGCCAGCCGGCGACGATCGCCCTTGGCGGCGCCATCGACCATCCGCGCGGACTGACCCTGGCCGATCTGACACGGGAGCCCGCGACGACCGAGGCGGTCTTTCTCCATACCGGACATGGCGCGCTGACGGGCAATTTTACCGGCGTCTTGCTGTGGACCTTGCTTGAGGAGGCGGGGCTGAAGCTCGATCCCGATATCAAAAACGACGTCGTTCGCCATACCGTGACGATCGGCGCGAGCGATGGATATCGCGTGGTGCTTTCGCTGGGCGAGATAGCGCCCGAGTTCGGCGGCGAGCAGGTTATCGTTGCGTATCAAATGGATGGCAAACCCATCGACAATGGCGGCGGCTTCGCGAGGCTGATCCTGCCGGGCGACAAGGGCGCCGGCCGCGCGGTCAGCGCCATCGCCAGCATAGAGGTGCGTTAAATGATGAAGCGCTTCATCGTCTCGGGTATTCTGTTAGGGCTGTTGATCGCGGGTTCCGCCGCGCGGGCCCAGACCGTAACCGTCTTCGCCGCCGCCAGCCTGAAGAACGCGCTGGACGACGTAGCCGCCCGTTGGAAGCAGGACGGCGGGGAGACCGTGGCGGCCTCCTACGCATCCAGCTCCATCGTCGCCAAGCAGATCGAGCAGGGCGCGCCGGCCGATGTGTTCATCTCGGCCGATGAGAAATGGATGGATTATTTGGTGCAGAAATCTCTTGTACAGACGCCGCATGATCTATTGGGCAACGCGCTGGTGCTGATCGCGGGCAAGGACAATCCGATTAACGTCGATATCCATCCGGGTTTCGATCTCGCGGCAATGCTGGGCGACGGCAGGCTGGCGGTAGGCGATCCATCCAACGTACCGGCCGGCATTTACGCCAAGGAAGCGCTTCAGAAACTGGGCGTCTGGGACAGCGTGGAGTCGAAGCTGGCGCCGGCGGCGGACGTGCGGGCGGCGCTGTTCCTAGTGTCGCGGGGCGAGGCGCCGTTCGGGATCGTTTACGAAACAGACGCCAAGGTTGAGCCCAGCGTGCGCATCGCCGGCGCATTCCCGGAGGACAGCCACACCCCCATCCGTTACCCGGTCGCGATTGTCGCTTCGAGCAAGAATCCGGCGGCCGGCAAGTTCATCGCCTATCTGAGCACCAAGGCGGCGAGCGCCATCTTCACGCGTTACGGATTCACGGTTCTGGAGGGGAAGTAGGGTTCCATACCCGACCGCCTCGGATGAAGACGATCTGCTGAGCCAACCGGTCCACTTCCTCCCGGTCATGGGAGACATAGAGCAGCGGCGTCTCGGTTTCCGCGGTCAGCCGCTCCAGATAGGGCAGAATTTCGGCGCGGCGGTCGTGGTCGATCGCCGTCACCGGCTCATCCATCAGCAGGATCGCCGGGTCGGACAGCAAGGCGCGGCCGATCGCGACGCGCTGCCGCTCCCCACCTGACAGATGGCGCGGCGCCCTGTTCAGCAGCGCCGCGATATCCAGAACCTCGATTGTCCTGTCAAAGAGCGCATGATCGGATAATCCGCGCGCCCAGGCGCCGTAAAGCAGGTTCTGCCGCACCGACATATGGGGAAACAGCTTGCCGTCCTGAAACACCAGCCCGACATGGCGCCGACGCGAAGGAAGGTCGACGCCGATGGCGGAATCGAAGACGACATGGTCGCCGAGGACGATGCGCCCCGAATCAGGTCTCAATAAACCGGCGATCAGTTTCAGGATCGTGGTCTTGCCCGAGCCCGACGGCCCAAACAGCGCGACCTTGCGCGCCTTCCCCTCGAATGCGACGTCGAGCGCGAACGCGCCCTGGCGCAGCCGCAGCTGAACCGACAAGAAGGTCATCGCGCGAGCCGGCGCCTGCCGGCGCGGATCAGGATCTCCGAGAGCACGAGCGCCCCGACCGATAGCGTTACCGAAATGAGGCAGAGGCGCAGCACGGCGCGATCCCCGTCAGGGGTTTGGAGCAGGGCGTAGATGGTCGACGAAATGGTCCGGGTCTCGCCGGGAATGCTCGCCACGAAGGTGATCGTGGCGCCGAATTCCCCAAGGCTGCGTGCGAACGCTAAAACCGCGCCGGACAGGATTCCGGGGATCGCGAGCGGCAAGGTGATGGTGAGGAAAACCAGCCACCCAGGCGCGCCCAGGCTTGAAGCGGCCCCCTCCAGATCGCGATCGATCGCGTCGAGCGACAGGCGAACGCCACGCACCATGAAGGGGAATCCCATGACCGCCGCGGCGACAGCGGCCCCGGTCCAGCGAAACGCCAGGACGATTCCAAGGTCGCGATCGAGAAAACCGCCCAGCGCCCCATGTCTTCCGAGCAGCAACAGCAGAGCATAGCCCGTGACGACGGGCGGCAAGACCAAAGGCAGGCTGACCAGCGCCTCCAGCGCGATTTTTCCAGGAAAGCGCCCATACGAAAGCAGCCAAGCCACCGCCAGCGCCAACGGCAAGCTGACGATCACCGCCGCCGACGCGACCTTCAGCGTCAGGACGATCGCCTCCCATTCGTCCGGGGTCAGTCCGAACATCGATCAGGCGTCCAGCGCTTCGGAGCGATCGACGTCGCGCAAGACGCCGGAATCGTCGACGGGAAGTTCGGCCACATATTCGCCAGCGGCGACGAGCAAAGGCCGGGCGCCCTGGTCGCCGGACAGGCTTGCGACTCCGGCGAAAAGCGCCCGGCCGAGCAGCACCGGGTTGCCGCGTTCGCCTTGATAGGATGGAATGAGCGCGGCGTGGCCGAACGATGGATCGAATGCGGCGGCAAGCCGGTCCAAGGTTTCCGGACGAACATAGGGCATATCGCCCAAGCAGATCAGCGCGCCCGCGCAGTCTAGCGGAACC
>CAJCJC010000056.1 GCA_903970575.1 Alphaproteobacteria bacterium | reverse complement strand
CGGCATCCACACGGACAGCAAGGAAAAGATCTTGACCGGTCTGCTTTATCTCAATCTGGAGTGGAGCGAGGCCGGCGGTCGTCTGAGACTGCTGCGCGACGGCAGGAACATCCATAATTATGTCCTCGAGGCGCCGCCGGTCGCAGGGAACATGGTCGTATTCCGGCGGGCCGCGCATTCCTGGCACGGGCATTTGCCATCGAAGGGGCGCCGGCTGTCGCTTCAATTCAACTGGGTAACCGATGATCGCTATGTGCGCCGTGAACTGGCCCGCCACCAATTTTCCGGCTGGCTGAAGCGACTTTCCGGACGTTCGCTTACTCCGGTTTGACCGCGTTGTTTCCGCTAGCGGACCGCGATCCTTCTCGTGTCGTCAAGAAGACGACCCGAGGCGACCCACCAGCCAGGATGGGCCTGTGTTATCGCCTGCCCCGCCCGCGCCGCCTCGACGACGTCGGCGAAGAGGCCAAAGCACGTGGCGCCGCTGCCCGACATCCGCGCCAGGAGACATGAATCCGTTTCGGCGATCGCTTCTATGACATCACGAATCGCGGGCACGAGCGCGATCGCGGGGGAGGCTAGATCGTTGGTGCGATATTCCAGCATCGCCGCCAGCGCGGCCGCATCCCGTGGCGGCGACCCAAAACGCATTGGCGGCGAAAACGCGCCGGCCCGGGCGCGATAAACAGCCGGCGTCGACAGAGCAATTCCAGGATTCACCAGCAGCAGGCCTGCTTCCGGCAATAACGGCGCGGGGGTAAGATCCGCGCCGATGCCGCCCATATAGCAGGCGCGACCATCCACGCATGCCGGAATATCGGCGCCGAGGCCGGCTGCGATATCGCCCAGCAGGGGCGCGGCGTGGTCAACTCCCCAATACTGTGCAAGGCCACGCAAGCAGGCGGCCGCATCGGCCGACCCACCGCCGATGCCCGACGCCACCGGCAGGTTCTTAATCAAATGAAGCGATATATCGGGCGTGCGCCCAACGGCCGAGGCCAGCGCCAGAGCCGCCCGCACCACCAGGTTCGCGGCGGGATCGTCCCCCATATCGGCGGCAAAAGGGCCTTCCGCCGTAAACTCAAGCGATGGCGCCGGAGCGATCGTGAGCACGTCGTATATATCGGCAAAGGCGACAAGGCTGTCGAGGAGATGATAGCCGTCCGGCCGCCGGCCGGTGACGTGCAGATACAGATTAAGCTTGGCCGGCGCGGCCAAGGTTAGACCGTGGAGGGTCACGATCAGTTCGCTGAAGCATGCTGCGGCGCGCCAGGGTCCAGACCGTCCCGAAGCTTAATGCGAAGCTTCTCGGTCAGCGCCTTGTCGTCACTCAGCCTTTCAGCCTTTTCCCATTGCCCGCGCGCCTCGATCTGGCGGCCGACGCGCCAATACGCGTCACCAAGATGGTCATTGATCTCCGCATCGCCGGTATCGAGGTCGACCGCATGCTCTAGCTGCTTCACGGCATCCTCATAATCACCGGCGCGGTACATGACCCATCCCAGGCTATCGATGAAGGCGCCGTCATCCGGCGCGATCTGGATCGCGCGTTCGAGCATCGTGCGCGCCCGATCGAGATTGACCCCCTGATCGGCCCAGGAAAACGCCAGAAAATTAAGCAAACCCGGATCGTCGGGGCGTAACTGGAGCGCGGCCAAAAGATCGGTTTCAGCGCGCGGCCATTGATGACTCTGCTGAAAGGCGATCCCGCGATGGAACAGGACGAGGCCGCGAAGGACGCTGGTCGGCGATAGCTTGCCGAGCGCCGCGTCATAAGCGGCGATGGCCTCTGGATAATGGCCGCCCGCGCGTAAAAGCTCGGCATAGGCGAGGAGAAGATCCGTATCCTCGGGATAGGCTTTAACCGCGGCTTGCCCAAGCTTGATGGCACGATCGCTCTGCCCCTCCTTGGCCAGCGCAACCATGGCCAGTTGCTGAGCGGTCGGCCTCAGTTCGGATTTCTCGTCCACGGCGAGGAGGCTCGCCACGGCGTCTTCGGCATGCCCCCAACGCTCATCGAACCGCGCCATGAGGATTAGACCCGACGCAAAATTGGAACGAACATGCAGGGCAAGCTGAAGATAGAGCGCGGCGGCGATATCCGGCTGCTGATGCTGCGAGTCCAGCGACGCCGCGATCTCGAAAAGCATTTCCGCTACGCCAAAACGCGCGTCCGGCGCCGCCGGCCTTACTTTCTCGGCCAAATGCGCAAGGAGCGCGGCCCGGAGGGAGGACGATCCGCCATCCGGGTCCAGGGACTCGACCGCCTGGCGGGCTTTATCGAATTCTCCTTGCCGTTCGTAAAACTGCGCCACCATGGTGACGGCCCAGGGTGACGCCTTGCCGTCCATAAGTTTGGCGTAATCGATGGCGGCTTGAGCGCGATCGCCCAGGGCCTCCATGATCATGCCGCCTTGCAAAGCGCGCAATTGTACGATGCCTTCCAGCCCATCGAGCTGCTCCAGGGCGGCGAGCGCCTCGGCCTTACGTCCGCGCCCCACTTCCGACCAGGCAACCAAGAGCGGCGTCACATAGCGATCGGGCCCGCGCGCGGAGGCGGCGGCGAGGCGGGCCTCCGCTGCGGCGTAGCGGGCGTCCGCGAAATCATCGATCGTTAGAACCAAACTCGCCAGCGGCGCATCCGGAGAATCATTCGGAACGGCATGCGCAATCTCAACCGCCCCCGTGAAATCGCCGCCGGTGATCGAGAGCAGAAGCGCGTCATGGCGCAGCGTTGCGTCGTCCCTATCGACCTCCCAGGCGCGGCGCATCAACGGGCCGGCGTTCTTCCAGTCATGGTCGAGCTGAGCCGCCCGCCCCGCCAAATAGTCGCCCAGCCGCGCCTCGGCCTCTTTAGCCGCGGCGGCGACTTTCGCCGACGCCGCCTTGGTTGCGGCGTTCGGCCTTGGCGAGGCGTCGGTCTTCGAAGGGCTTGCCTCGCTCGGCTGGTCCGCGGACGGCTGAGCGTGGGAGATCGCCGGATGAAGCAAAAGACACCCAA
>CAJCJC010000055.1 GCA_903970575.1 Alphaproteobacteria bacterium | reverse complement strand
GACTCCCGGCAGTTTCTTATTGATAAAGGCGCCGGCCAGGTCGTCATAACGCCCGCCCGCCACGACGCTGCCGAAACCGGGCGCATCGTCGAACCGGCCCTCATAAACCGTGCCGGTATAATAATCGAACCCGCGGGCAATTGAGAGATCGGCCACGACATTCGTAATATCGAGCATATGAAGCTCGCTCATGACCTTGGCCAACTCATCCAAGCCCTGTTCGAAAACAGGATTCGCAACACCGTATTTTTCCGCAAGCCGCCGAAATCCCTCACTTTGGGTCTCGATGCCAGCAAGGCCGGTAATGCTCTTCGCGGCGTCAAGATCGCCTAGCAAAGTCTGGATTGCCTTGCTCGTCTCCACCGGCCCGATTTTGGGCATTGCGTCGACCATCCTGACAAGAGGAACAAAATTTTCTGGAAGGATCCCCAGGCCAAGAAAGAAGCCCTGAAGGATTTTGCGGTTGCTGATATGCAGCGTGACGCCTTTGACGCCAATCGCGTCCAACGCCTGCATCGCGACGGCGGCCAGTTCCGCGTCGAAGGTGAGCGCGAGATTGTCGATGCCAATCACGTCGATGTCGCATTGCGTGAATTCCCGGAAACGCCCCGCCTGCGGGCGTTCGCCACGCCAGACGCGCTGCATCTGAAAGCGCTTGAACGGGAAAACCAGATCGTTGAAATGCTGCGCGACATAGCGCGCGAATGGCACCGTTAGGTCATAATGCAGCCCCAGCCGCGCCTCCGATCCGGCGTTCTCATCCGCCTGAAGCCGCTCGATCGCATAGATTTCCTTGTCCGTTTCGCCCTTGGCTAGAAGCACCTCGAGTTCCTCCACCGAAGGCGTCTCGATCGAGGCGAAGCCATAGCTTTCGAACGTCGCGCGGATGCGGTCGAGCATATGAAGCTCGGCCATGCGAATTTCGGGAAGATGCTCGGGAAACCCCGAAACCGGGCGCGGGCGGTATGTCATAGGGGGCGATCTATCGGAAAATAGAGCGAGAGGAGAGGGGCTTAACGCGGATGCTCATGGTTTGGTCGGCGGGATATGCCGCGGTAAATCCATGTCGTCGTGCAGGATGCGGCTAAGCTCCACGATCTTCCGCGTATTTAGAACGCGATAGATCAAAACATGGCTACCCCGTCTGCCCTTCCTGCCAACGTGAAGAATGCGAACTCCCGGAGAAAGATCATCCCGTAGCTTGCTGTCGATCGGTTCCGGATCGTCCGCAAGACTAATAATCGCACTGCGAAGCGTTTCATAATATACGCGCGCTTGAGCCGACCCAAAATTCTTGGCTGTCCAGCGAAGTGTTGCGTTAAGGTCATGCTCAGCTTTCGCGCTAATCTTGAGAGTCCATGGAGACTTCGCCATCTATTGCGGGTTTTCGCGGGCGATCGCCTGCTCGGCCACATCATCTAAAAAATTTTTCAATTCGTCGAAGTCATCGAACTCTTCGTATTCACCGCGTTCAATCGCTTCCAAACCCGACCGCGCCGCTTCCCGCAAGGCGATCAATCTCGCCGCGTCTTCCGCCTCCCGACGTTCGATCAGGCGAAGCCCATCGCGGAGTATTTCGCTCGCATTCTGATAGCGGCCCGCGCTGATCAAAGTTTCAATAACCTGTTCATGGTGATCGGTGAGGACGACATTGCGAGTTGGCATGAAACTTCCCTGATAACAGTGCATGCGCTAAGCTTTTGGCAGAATATGCCAATAGCCTTCCAAGTCAAGCCGCCCGGCGCCTGCGTCCCCCGCCGCCTTCCGCCTCGAATAATTCCGATAGCTTACCCAGCATTGTCCCGCCGAGTTGCTCGGCGTCCACCAGCGTAACGGCGCGCCGGTAGTACCGCGTAACGTCATGGCCGATACCGATGGCGATGAGTTCAACCGAGCTATTCGTCTCGATATTCGTGATCACCTGCCGCAGATGCTGTTCGAGATAGTTTCCGCTGTTGATCGACAGGGTCGAATCGTCAACCGGGGCGCCGTCCGAGATCACCATCAGGATGCGGCGCTGCTCGGGCCGCGCGATCAGGCGGGCATGCGCCCATTGCAGCGCCTCGCCATCGATATTCTCCTTCAAAAGCCCTTCGCGCAGCATCAGGCCCAAATTCTTACGGGCCCGCCGCCAAGGCGCATCCGCGGATTTATAGATGATATGCCTGAGATCGTTGAGACGACCGGGCGTCGGCGGTTTGCCGGCCGCGATCCAGCGCTCCCGCGACTGGCCGCCTTTCCAGGCGCGGGTGGTGAAGCCGAGGATTTCCACCTTGACGCCACAGCGCTCCAGCGTGTGCGCCAAAACATCCGCGCTCAACGCGGCGATGGTGATCGGCCGCCCGCGCATCGAGCCCGAATTGTCGATCAGCAGCGAGACCACGGTGTCGCGAAACTCGGTCTTTTTTTCCTGCTTGAACGATAAAGGCAGCACTGGGTTAACGATCACCCGCGCCAGCCGCGCCGTGTCCAGCATGCCCTCCTCGAGATCGAAATCCCAGGATCGGGTCTGCTTGGCCAGAAGACGGCGCTGCAGACGATTGGCCAACCGGGCGACGACTCCGTGAAGATGCTGTAATTGCTGATCCAACAGGCGGCGCAAACGGGCCAACTCCTCGGGGTCGGCCAGCTTGTCCGCCTCGATGATCTCGTCGAATTCCGTGGTGAAGGCGCGATAGACGGCACGTTCGTTTCCGGACGCAGGAGGGCCGGGCTTTGGGGTCGCGTCGTCATCGGCGTCTTCGGAGCCGTCGCCGCCTTCGGCGGCCTCGCTCATCGCTACCTCGATTTGGGCCTGATCGTCGCTATCGCCATCGCCGATCGTCGGGCGCATTTCTCCCGATTGTTGTTCGGTCTGCCCACCCTGATCCTCGGATTCGGATTGGTCCTCGGTATCCTGATCGCCATCATCGGATTGATCGGCGCCGCTTTCCGTCTCCTCGATGTCAGGACCGACATCGAGCGCGAGTTGAGTCAGCAGCCTGCGCGTTTCGCGGGCGTAATCATCCTGATCGTGGATCAGTTTCTGCAACGAATCGAAGCGTGTGGGCATATGCTCGGCGATAAACGGCCGCCAGGAATCGACCATGGCCCTGGCGGACGGGGGGGGCGCGTCGCCGGTCATCGCCTCGCGCGCCAAAAGCTTCAGAACCTCCGGCAGCATCGCGTCATCGCGCGCCGTGGCCCGCTCAAAGCCTTGACGACGACAACGGTCATCAAGCGCAACCGCCAAATTCGCAGCGACCCCGGCCATCTCGCCGGCGCCGATCGCCTCGCAACGCGCCTGTTCCAAAGCATCGAAGGCCGCGCGGGCGGGAACGGCCTGCGGCGTCCGGTAGGCGTGGATGCCGGAATTGTGATGCCTGAGCTTAAGCGCCACCGCGTCCGCCGCGCCCCGAGCGATGGCGGCATCCCGGGGGGTCAGGTCACGGGCCGGGTTCGGAATACGAACCCTCTTACCCATGACCGACGGGGCCTCGTTCGAAAATGCAACCTCGACGTCATCCTGCGCCGACATCGCCCGCAAGGTCGCGGCGGTGGCTCGCTTAAACGCGTCGAGCGGAGTTTCGCCGTCTGACATGATCGATCGCCGTTTGACTTATCAGGCGGAAAACGCGCGGATGCCGCTTTCCGGAAGCTCGGTCCCAAAGCAGCGCTGGTAATATTCGGCGATGATCGGGCGCTCCAGCTCGTCGCATTTATTCAGGAACGTGACCCGGAAGGCGAAAGCGACATCGCCGAAGATCGCTTTGTTCTCGGCCCATGTGATCACCGTACGCGGCGACATCACGGTCGAGATATCGCCCGCCATGAATCCCTGCCGGC
Source organism: Alphaproteobacteria bacterium (assembly GCA_903970575.1). Lineage (GTDB taxonomy): Bacteria > Pseudomonadota > Alphaproteobacteria > BOG-932 > Roseiterribacteraceae > BOG-932. Next base: position 3,542 of record CAJCJC010000055.1, on the reverse strand, counting down.
TCAAATCCGCCAGCCGCACCATGGCGCTCACCAATTCGCGCTGCTCGGGACTTGTCATGCGCAGTTTCGCCATCACGATCTCCACCTCCGCGTCATGCGGCAGATAGTTCAGCGTCGCGACGATGTTCCAGCGATCCATCTGCCCCTGATTGATCTGTTGGGTACCGTGATAAAGCCCGGTCGTATCGCCAAGGCCAACGGTGTTGGCGGTGGAAAAGAGGCGGAAAGCCGGATGCGGGCGAATGACCCGATTTTGATCCAGCAGCGTCAGCTTACCCTCCACTTCGAGAACCCGCTGGATAACGAACATGACGTCGGGACGACCGGCGTCATACTCGTCGAACACCACGGCGCAGGCATGCTGGAGCGCCCAGGGGAGCAGCCCCTCGCGATACTCCGTCACCTGCTGTCCATCTTTCAGCACGATGGCGTCCTTGCCGATCAAGTCGATGCGGCTGATATGGCTATCGAGATTGATGCGGATGCAGGGCCAGTTCAGTCTGGCGGCGACCTGCTCGATATGGGTCGATTTGCCGGTGCCATGATAACCCTGGATCATCACGCGGCGGTTGAACGCGAATCCCGCGAGTATGGCCAGAGTCGTCTCGCGATCGAATCGGTAAGTTTCGTCGATATCGGGAACGTGGTCGGTCGGGCTGCTGTAAGCAGGGACATTCAAATCCGTATCGATGCCGAAGGTCTGCCGTACCGACAAGGTAATGTCAGGGGTGACTGTCAAGCCGACCGCGCCGGTCGATGGCTCCATGGATAACTCCGAGATTACGTTTCCGATTGCAAGATTCAATACCTAGGCAAGATAGGCCGCCTTGAGGACCTGCAACGCTTGGTTGATCGTCTTCAGGCGCTCCTCTGACGCCTTGTCGCCGCCATTCGTGTCCGGATGATTGCGCTTCACAAGCTCTATATAGCGCGCGCGGATCGCCGCATAGTCGACCGGCGGTTGTAGATCGAGAACGCGCAAAGCGGCGGCTTCGGGCGTATCGGGCTCGCGTGACCTCTGGCGTTCCGCCCATGCGTCGCTCGCTTTTCGCGCTTCACCGGCGGCGTACGCCTGGGCGGCGGCGCGCAGGCGTTGTTCGTGGGCCATCCAATGGCTCATCGGCCTCGTCTCTCGCTCCCAGGTGGTGTCGCGACGAATCATCGCCTCGATTTCGGATTGGGAGCGGCCCGAACAGAAATTCCACGACTTATTGTATTCCCGCACGTGATCGAGACAAAACCAGTGATAGTCTCGCAATTGATCGACCGATTTGGGCGCGCGATAGAGGCCGTCACCCGCGCAACCCGGGCTGTCGCAGGGGCGTTCCTGAGGTTGGACGGTCTTGAAATCGAAGCGGGAAGAGGCGCGTTCCATTGGGAAATTATGGGGTTGGCCGCGTTGGCAAGCAAGGCGACACTTGCGCCGCAACTCCGATTATGTCGCTTTACGCCGAAGTTAGAACGAGAGGAGGGGCCCCTATGGGTGAGGTGGCGGAGACGATAAGACGGAAACTGGAAGACACTTTCTCTCCCGCGTCGCTAGAGATTGTTGACGAAAGCCATCTTCACGCGGGCCACGCCGGCCGCGATCCCAGAGGCGAAAGCCATTTCGCGGTCGCTTTCGAGTCAGCGGCCTTCGTTGGAAAAAGCAGGATAGAACAGCAGCGGATGGTATATGCCGTTTTGGCTGAGGAGCTGAGCGACAGGGTGCATGCGCTCAGGCTCACGCTCGCCCCGCTCCGGGCGTAAACAAAGGCGGCTAACGGCCAGCGAGCGTTCCGTTAGGATCTTTGGAGAAGGCTTGCGCCCATTCGCCCTCGGCGCGCCAGATGTGGCAGCTATCGATCACGAAGGATTTGGCGGCTGCCGGATTATCGCCGACGTCTTTTCGACGCTCCCGCGCCAGTAATGGACCGATGGTCTGGAAGGCGACGGTGGCCAGCAGATTGATCAATGCGACATGATGGGCGCAACCTTCGACTCCACCTGTTAGCTCCTTCACCTTGCGGCTCCAGCCCGCGCCGATCCGAACTCCAACGAGACGCTGGAAATTCGGGAGGATCGCGCCGCAATTCGGGTGCGGCGCATATTCAGTGGCGGTTTCGATCGCCACAACCATGAAATCGTTGTCGACAGTCAGTCGCACCAGCATTTCGTGAAGCGGTTCGCCCGGCGGAACTTCCTTGCGCCAGCTATTTGGAAAAGCATAGCTCTTGGTGTCGACGAGACGTCCTTCGATATCCCAAAGCCCGTCGTCGCGGCGATACCCGTCGCAAACAATAGTGCGATTATGAATCGGCGCGCGCGGCGCAGGGGCGGGCAGGGGCACGCCTTGCTCGTTTAATGCAGGCCCGGCTCGCGGCCGATCGCCAGGAACTTCTCCCGACGCCGCGCCTTGAGCTGCGCGCCGTCGAGCCCGCGAAGACTATCGAGCGCGCGTTCGATGGCGTCCCCGGCGCTGGCGATCGCCTCGGCCTTGCGGCGATGCGCGCCGCCGAAGGGTTCGGGCACGATTTCGTCGATGATGCCGAATTCCTTCAAATCCTGCGCGGTGAGTTTCAGCGCGTTGGCGGCGTCCGGCGCGTTGGCCCCGCTGCGCCACAGGATGGCCGCGCAGCCTTCCGGCGTTATGACGGAGTAATAGGCGTGCTCCATCATCAAGACCCTATCCGCCGCCGCGACCGCCACCGCGCCGCCGGAACCGCCCTCGCCGATGACCAGGGAGATGACGGGCACCTCGAGCCTGAAACTGGTTTCGAGACAATGCGCGATCGCCTCGGAAATGCCGTGCTCCTCGCTTTCCTTACCGGCGAAGGCCCCCATGGTGTCGACAAAGGTGATGATCGGGAGCTTGAAGCGGTCCGCCATCATCATGAGCCGATCGGCCTTCCGATAACCCTCCGGCCGCGCCATGCCGAAATTATGCTTGATGCGCGTATCAGTGTCATGGCCGCGCTCATGTCCCAGAATAACGCATGACCGGCCGCGGAATCTGCCGATGCCGCTTGTGATCGCGAGATCCTCGGCGAAGCGACGGTCGCCTGCGAGCGGCGTGAACTCAGTGAACAGCCCCGCGATGTAATCGACCGAACGAGGGCGCAGCGGGTGGCGCGCGACCTGGACCTTCTGGGCGCCCGTCAGCTTGGAATAAATCTGCTTGATGAGCCGATCGAGCTTGGTTTCAAGCTTCTGAATCTCGTCGGAGATGCTGATGTCGCCGGTGGAGAGGCTGCGCAGCTCGTTCAGCTTGCCTTCCAGTTCGACGATCGGCTTTTCAAAATCGAGCGCTGGCAGCATGGTCAAAGGGACCTTGCTGGGAAGAGATCAAACTGGCCGATGGCGCTAAACGTCATGTCCATTATCATCGAACGATTTTTATTGAGGAGGCGCTCTATAACACATGCATATTGCGCCGCCAAAATCGCATATCAAAGCTAGGCCGTGTGGACGGATTGCGACAAATTGATTCGGGGGATTCCGGAAGCAGGGGATAGGTGATTCATAGGCTGTCGGTTTGGTTTTCGGGAGCCGACGATGCTGAC
>CAJCJC010000054.1 GCA_903970575.1 Alphaproteobacteria bacterium | reverse complement strand
GGCGGTGATTCGCTTGCCGAGATAGGCGGGGGTTCGCCCAACCATAAGCCCGCCCAGGAACACCGCGATCAGGGCGGTCATGACCATGCTGTAGAGGCCCGTCCCCAGGCCGCCGAAGATCAACTCGCCCAGCAGCATGTTCAACAGGGGGATCGCCACGCCCATGGGCTGGTAGGAGTCGTGCATCGAATTGTAGGACCCGGTGGCGCCGTTCGAGGTGACCACGGCGGCGAGGACGGAATCCCCGACCCCGAAGCGCGCCTCCTTGCCCTCCATATTCCCGCCGACGAGATGCTCGCCCGCGAACTGGGGCGGAGGGGCCGCCTCGGCGCGATCGGCGATGGCGAGGCCGCCGACGAAAAGGGCGACCATGACGCCAAGCAGCGCCAAGCCCGCGCGCATCCGGCCGGTCATCTTCCCGAAGGTGATTGTCAGCGATGCGGGCGGAACCGCGATCGCCAGCAACGCCACGAAGCTGACCAACGGCGTCGGGTTCTCATAAGGATGGGCGCCGTTGGCGTTAAAGAAGCCGCCCCCGTTCGTACCCAGATTCTTGATAAACTCCAGCACGGCCACGGGCCCCTGGGCAATGATCTGGGCCCCGCCTTCGAGCGTGTGTACCTCCGTATAGGACGCAAGGTTCAGCGGGACGCCCTGCCAGATGACGAATAGACTCCCCACCAGCGCCGCCGGCAGCAGCACCCAGAGAGTGGCGCGGACGACATCCACCCAGAAGCTGCCCAGGGTGGCGGAGCCCGAGCGCGAGAAGCCGCGGATGAACGCGATCCCCACCGCCAGGCCCGCGGCGCCCGCAAGAAAGTTCTGGGACACCAGGCCGACCGCCTGTGTCAGGTAGCGCAGCGTCGTTTCGCCGCCATAGGCCTGCCAGGTCGTGGTCGTGGCGAAGCTAATCGCGGTATTCGCCGCAAGGTCCGGCGTCATCGGCGTGATCAGGTATTTGTCGGCTGGCCCGCCCGGCAGCCAGCTCTGCAGCATCAGGAGGGCGAACAACGCCACCGCGCCCACCGCGCTGAACAGCAGGAAGCAGAGCATGTAGGCGGCGGGCGACATCTCCTGGTCCCGCCGGACCCCGAACGCCCGATACAGCAGCGCCTCGAGGGGCCGCAACGCGGGATCCAGGAAGGTGGGCTTCCGCTCGAAAACCCGCGCCAGATAAAGGCCCACCGGCCAGGCCAGGCCGACCACGAGCGCGATGAAGACGGCGTATTCCAGCCAGCGAAAGGGATTGTCAGCGGGCATCGCTCTCAGCCATCCGATCGAGCGCCAAATTGAGCTCCAGCACCGAAACGCGGGGCTCGCCCAGGAATCCCAACTGGCGTCCTTCCGTGTGTTCGTTCACCAGACGCCGGACCGCCGCCTCGACCAGCCCCCGCGTTCGCGCCACCCGGGCGACTTGCAGATCGGCGTTGGCGGGACTGATGTGCGGATCGAGCCCGCTGGCCGAGCGCGTCACCGCATCGATGGGGATGTCCGCGTCCGGCGCCAGGCCATTGGCCTTGCGGTAGTCAGCCGCGAACTGGCGGACGTCCTGAACCAGCGTCGGATTGGACGGGCCGAGATTTGTTCCGCCCGACGAGCTCGCGTCATATCCGGTCCCCGCCGCCGACGGGCGGGTCTGAAAATATTCCGGCCGACTGAAGGTCTGGCCGATCAGCCGGGAACCGACGACTGCGCCATTGTCCGTCACCAGGCTGCCATCTGCCTGTGAAGGAAACGCCGGCCGTCCAACGCCCCAGAGCGCCAAGGGGAAAATACAGCCGGTGATCAGGGTCAGCAGGGCGACGCTCGCCAGGGCGGGCCGAAGCTGCTCCAAGAGATTTGGACCGAGGCCGTTCGAGGGCGGGGTCGGCGCGCCGGCTGTGCCGGTAACATCGGAACTCGTCATGGAAATGACCTTGACCTCGTTTCAGCCGCGCGTTCGGCGCGCCGGTAACCAGCCGCAAATCGTGAACCGATGGGTCGCCTCGGGCGTCCTTTTGCGTTGGGCGGCGGGGACCGTTTCAATACTTGACCAATATGTCGGAGGCGAATTGCACCTGCGAATGCCGCGCGCCATTGTCATAGGCCGCCGCCGCGTAGGAATGGTCGTACCGAATTTCCGGACGAAGCTCGATCGAGGGCGTCAACCAGTGGACCCAGGCCAGCGTGTTCTCGGTATACCAGGTCGCGAACCCTGTTCGTTGGCCGCGAACATCGTAGAAAGCTTCGCCGCGCAAACCGACATAGTCGATGCCCGTAAGCTGGTACATCAGGTACAAAGACGCCGCATAGGCTCCGGCGGTGCATTTAGTGGCCAATGCTGGGCAAATCGCGCCATTCGTCCCCGGGATCGTCGGCGTCGTCGGCACGTTTCTTTGGTATTCGTAGTACTCCTCCGTCGCCAGCCACAGGCGATCGGTGAATTTGTGATAATACATAAGCTGGTATAAATTTACATTGTTAAAGGCGTAATCCGCATTGTTCGTGCCGTTGGCGCAAGCATAGATAGTGTCCCGCGAACTATCGGAACTCCATTGAAGACAGCCTGTCACCGTGGGCTTCGCATCGTGTTCCCATGGCGCGACGTCGTTGCCCGCGTTAACGCCGGCCTGCACCGTCCAGTTCTTGCTGAGCCGCGTTGACCAGACGACGCCGAACTGGGTGAACGGGTCGTATGTGTAATACAATGAATGCGTATCGAAGAGGCTCTGATAGTCGAGATCGGCCTCGATATCGCCCAGTGTCGTATAACGGCCGACCCTGACGTCGCTGCCTTGGCCCACCCAGGGAATGTAGAGATCGACGTAGAAATTCGCGGGCGTGTAGCCATACAGATGATTATGCTTCGTCAGCTGGTTGCTGAATATACCCTGCATGGTGACTTCCCGGTAATCGGTCCCATACAGGTTGGCGACGCGGAATCCCCAGTCGATATGGTCCTTCTGCACGGTGTCCGGGACGCGTTCGATGTAGAGCACCGCCTGGTTGAGTTGGGCTGTGTTCGGGTTGAAATCGTAGCCGGCTGGATAGTTACCGTTCTTGCGGCGTGACGTGCTGAGGTTAAATCCGCCGTCGATCCAGCCCCAGATCTCGATATGATTGTCCATGAGTAAATCGCCGGCCGGCGTGCCGCTCAATGCCTTCATCGCAGTGTCGCCGGAGGAATTCGGCGTCGCGCCGCCAAGCAGCGGCGCGGCGCCAAAAGGCCAGTCGGTCCAGGGCCAGGGTGGCGCGTCCAGCGGCGCTGGCGGAATATCCGGCCGTCGCTCAGACGGCGACGGCGCCGCTTCATCCGCTGGCGCGGCCGATGGCGAGTTGAATTCATCGGCATAGACGCCGAATAGCCTCGTGATGAAATCCCGATTGTCGGCGGCGGTATTGCCCGCGGGCGCTTGCGCGCCGGCCATGCCCGGCGCCGCTGAAATCAACGCCGCGCCCAACAGCGCGCGTCCCAGGCTTTTGCCCGTCCCTCGCAGGCCGCGAACGTCGCGCTCGTTCTTTTCGAGACCGCGCGCGTTATGCGCACGGGCAAAAAGGCCAAGAGGTTGCATGATTGCGTTATTTCCAAGATGACAAGCGCCATTAGCTGTGCGCCAAAACAACGTAAAGAATAAATGCCGTTTTCAGCGTTCGTAACATAAATTAATTGTAAAGAATTTATAGTCGCGACTTTAATACTGGATGAGGATTTGGGGGGCCGATCTTCCGCGGGTCACGGATGCCGTCACGCCGCGCTCGATTCCCGACAGTGCTATATGGATCGGCAGGCGTGCGACGGCATGGTTCGCAGGATAATCAGCCTTCGGCTGGCTTATGGAAAGGAACGAAATGGCGATCGTGCGACGCACCCGAGCTCACCTCGATCTCGCCAAGGTGGACTGGGCCGGCTATTTCGCCCCCCGCCGCTCGGCGGCGCTCTTCAGGATGTCCTCCATTTCATGGATGATCTCCCGGCCGGCTTGCGTATCGCCGGTTTTGTGCTCCGGGTCGGCTTCGAACAGAGCGCGCATTTTGTCCGACAGCGCCCGAAGCGTCGCATAACGCTCTTCGCCGAGCTTCTTGCGGATAGCGAGCAGGCCCTCGTTAAGCGCGAAGAACTCTGTCTCGATATCTCTTTGAGGGAAATATCCGGTTTTATCTTTGAAGGTCGGCGCGCCGAGCATCATCGACCCGAGCTGGTCCATGAGTTCGCCAAGCGTTTCTGGAATATGCGGTCTATATTGCATGGGAATTCCGGGTCAACCCATGGAAACGCGCGGGGCTATTGCGGTGCTCGTCGCTTGGCGGCGCTCTTCAATATGCCCTCCATTTCACGAATAAGCTTCCGTCCAGCCTTGGCGCCGCCGTTCGTGGCGTCGGGATCGGATTCGAACAGGGCCCTCATTTGATCCGACATAGCCCTGAGCGTCGAATAGCGTTCGTCGCCCAGCTTTCCGCGAATAACGCCCAGACCTTCGTTCAGGGCAAAAAAGGCTGTATCGATGTTTCTTTCCGGCAAATACCCGGTGTCATCTTTGAATAACGGCGAACCGAGCATCATGGAACGCACCTGGTCCAGAATTTCCCCCAAATTCTGCGGGATATAAGGTTTATACGGTATGATTATTCTCCATCTTTACGCCATATAATGTATGAATTATCGCCGCCCAACTGATTCGGCTGTATAATCAACATACTGATCGGTTCGAGATTGCAATTGGGCCAGACTCAAATTTTAATTAACGTTTATTACTTCCCAACATTCGCGATCATCCCGGACGCGTGATCTCAATCAGCTCGATGTCTTTCTTCAGGAGCGGGGGCGCGAGCGTGGCGTCCGGGCGGAAGAACTTACCGCGCTCGGCGTTTGAAAAATCATATTCGTCCTTCATCGCTTGCCCCTTGGCGATAGCTGCTCGCCTCTCGCCTGCTCGGACGGCGGGCAGAGATAAAGCGGATCGCCACTGTATCGCTTTCGAAAATTAACTTCGGCTTTGCGTGGGTCCCAATCAAAAGGAAAATGCATTCGGACCAAGCCATCGAAAACGCGCGGGGCTATTTCGATGCTCGCCGCTCGGCGGCGCTCTTCAGGATGTCCTCCATTTCGTGGATGATCTCCCGGCCGGCTTGCGTGGCGCCGGTTTTGTCCTCCGGGTCGGCTTCGAACAGAGCGCGCATTTTGTCCGACAGCGCCCGAAGCGTCGCATAGCGCTCTTCGCCGAGCGTCTTGCGGATAGCGAGCAGGCCCTCGTTAAGGGCAAAGAAGGTAGTGTCGATATTTTTACCAGGGAAATATCCGGTTTTATCTTTAAAGGTCGGCGCGCCGAGCATCATGGATCCGAGCTTATCCATGAGTTCGCCAAGCGTTTCTGGAATATGAGGTCTATATTGCATGAACATCTTCCGCTTGCACAGCAGATAACGTAACATCTACTGCGTTTAAATCAGTGCGGCTGGAGACTCACGAGGTCTACTACCCTTGATGCGTGGCGGTGTTTCTCAGTATGTCCTCCATTTCCCGGATGATCTTCCGGCCGGCTCGCGTGTCACCCGTCTTGTCCTCCGGGTCGGCTTCGAAAAGAACGCACATTTTATCTGATAGCGCCTTGAGTTGATTATATCGATTTTCGCCGATTTTGTTGCGACAGACAATCAGTCCTTCGTTCAAGCCGAAAAACTCTCCGTCGATATTCATCTTGGGGAAATAACCGGTATCGTCTTTGAAGGCGGGTGCGCCGAGCATCATCGACCTAATCTTATCCATCAACTCCCCGATATTCTGAGGAACATAAGGTATGTATCGCATGCTCAGTCTCCATTGGGGCGCCAGATGATGTACGAACTGTTACTGCCTAATTGGTTCGGCCGGATAATCAGCCTTCGGCTGGCGCATGGAAAGGAACGAAATGGCTATCATGCGCCGTACCCGAGCTGACCTCGATCTCGCCAAGATAGACTGGGCCGGTCTCGCCCAGACGACCGATGCGGATGTCGAATTGGCGATCGGCGCCGACCCCGATCTGGCGCCTTTGTTCAGCGATGATGAACTGGCGCGCGCACGGCAAGTGGTCCCACCGCCTCTGCCTGACGACGTGCGCGCCATCCGGCGGCG
>CAJCJC010000053.1 GCA_903970575.1 Alphaproteobacteria bacterium | reverse complement strand
GTACGGACACATATTCTCCCGCCGCCATGGACATAGCGCCCGCGACCAGCCCGGCGAACCCAGCCGCCAGTATGTTGGCTTGTCCTCCATTCGCGGCGGCGACGCCCAAAATAAGGCTGGCGGTCGACACTAACCCGTCATTGGAGCCAAGAACGGCGGCCCTGAGCCATCCGCTGTTCCGCGTACGATGCATTTCCGGGAGGCGGCCAACCATCCTTAAACCTCGTGTCTCCGCCGATTACTCAGGACGAAGACATATAATCCGGAGCAGTCGTTATACCAGCCTTACTGCCTTTTTGCCTCGATCGGAATAAAGCTAGCCGGGTCCTTGGGGTCTCCCGATCCCTTGTAGCGGATGTTGAGCGGATAGGGATAAACCGGCCAGGCCCGATCCGGCGCGGGCGTCGGCTTCACCGGGTAATAATCCGGCTGACCGGGGAAATAGCGCGATGACGCCGGATAGACGATCACCTTGTCCGGCGCCTGGTTTTTCTCGACCCAGTTCTCCAGATAGTCGAGCCAAGCCAGCTCGCCCCCACCCGCCCCGCCGAAGCAATGGCCCATGCCCGGCACCATGAACAAACGGAAGAAGGATTGGGTCGCCGCCCGGCCGCCCATGGTCCGCTCTGCCATCTCGTAATAATCGATCGGAATTTCGGGCGAGAATTCGTCGGCCCATCCCTTGTACATGATCAGCTTGCCGCCAGCCTCCTTGAAGCGGGCGAGGTTCGGATTGGTGGCGGACGACATGGTCTCCCATTCGCCCATCCTTTTGTAATCCTTATCCCAATCCAGTTGGCCGAGCGTCCAGCGCGGCCCCGGATCGGGGAAAAAACTCATATAGCGCCAGAAATCGGTCGTCAGGGTCAGCGTCGACCAGCTTCCATCCTTGGCCGGCGTGAAAGTGGCCGGCCAATTGGCCTCCGATCCCGGCAGCGCCGCGCCATGCGTGATGCGCTGTCCCGTGGACGTGAACGCCCCTTTGTAGAATTTCCTCAAGCCGTCGATCTGGGCCTGATCCAGGCACGATCCATCCTTTGGGCCCTTGCACAACAGGACTGTCGGATCGAATTTGCAGTTGCGCGGATCGGTAATCAGGCCGTCCTTGGCGCCGTCGTCGCCGCCGCATTTATCGATGGCGGCCTTCGACAGGATCGCCGTGTCGGCCGGCGACAAAAGAGCATTGCCGTCCTTGTCCAGCAACGAGGTAACGCCCCAGGTCAACGTCATATGCGTGCCGATGCCGGGCGCGCCCGCGACGATGCCGTCGAAATCCCAGGGGAAACTCTCGGCCTCCATCATCGCCTGACGCCCGCCGCCCGAGCAGCCCAGGAAATACGAACGGGCCGGCGCTTTGCCGTAATACCGCTCGGCGAGGGCTTTGCCGACCAAGGTCGTCACATGGGTCGCGCGGAGAGCGAAATCGAACTTGGCCTCAAGGTCGTCATAGGCCCATTTCCCGTCCGACGCCGTCGAGCTATGGCCGGTATCGCCCAGCAGGCACGCATAGCCTTTGCTCAGCGCCTCGTCGCAAGCGGCCGTGAAGATAACGCCGCAAACCCCAAAACAGCCGTGATAGAGCAGCTTGCCGTTCCAAGCCTCGGTCGGCAGCTCCACTTCGAACCCGATACGTGGGCTCGAATAACCCTTAACCTGGCAATAGGCGGGAATTGCGCCTGAAGCGGGGACCATATTGGCGGCGGTGACCTGCGATGGCGCATCCTCGATATCCGCGAAATCGCCCACCATCGCCTTGCAACGGCCCGCCGCGTCGTTCGAAGGCTGAACCGGTTGCCGCGCGGACGATTCCGGCCATCCGTGAACGCCATGCAGCACGGGATCGGCGGCCCGGCAGAGCGGCGCGTAGCCAAGGATCGCGCCCAAAAAGCCGAGCGCCAAAAGCGGGGTGGCGAAGCCGCGTCGATGCATGATGATCCTCTCCAATCCGGACCCGGCCTTTATAAGGCCCACCACGCAAGCCCGCCCCAGGCATCGGCGACGGCATTATATTGATGCAAGCCGCGCCAGGACAAAAACGCCATTCCACGCGCCGCTATCGCGCAGGCGTCTTCGCCTTCGGCGTCAATCGATAGAGCGCGCCCACCTTGTCCGCGCTGACATAGAGCGCGCCATCCTTCCCCACCGCGATTCCGTTGGGAACCCAGATGGGGAAGCGCAGGAGCTGGATGGTCGGCTCATGCGCCGTCCGCGCCTTCAGGCTGGGCGGCGGCACGATGCCAACCGGCAAATCGCTTGCGATCGTTTCGCCGACGCCGTTGGCTGGATCGATGCGGATCAAATTGCCGCCATCCCCCTCCACGACATACAGCATCCCGTCGGGGCCGATATCGATGCCTTCCGGCTGGCGCAGGCCACGCGCGACCTCGGTCTTGTTTCCGGTCGCGACGTCCAGCTTGACGACGGTCCCCGCCACCGCATCCGTAACGTAGACGGTCGTGTCGTCCTTCAAGGCCAGACCGACCGGCCCCTCGAAACCCTCCGCGAGGGTCCGCCGCGCATCATCCGGGCTTATCCGCAGGATGCGCTTTTTATCGTATTCGACGACAAGAATATCGCCGTCGCCCAGCGCCGCCGCGTCTTGCGGCGCCGCCAGATCGCGCACCGTGCGCAGCACCAAATGTGTAGTCGGATCGATGACGCTCAGCATCCCGCCATGAATGTCGCTCAGCAGCAATTTCCCCTGGGAAAAGCGAATGCTCGTCCCCGAAACCAGCGGGTTGCCGAACCGATGGCCAAAATCCGTAACCTGCCCCGTCTCGCCATTCACCGCCTTGTAGGAAAAATGGTCGGCGACATAGACCGTGTCGCCGTCCTTGCCGGGCGCGACCGCGACGCCGCCCGGCAGCGCCAATTGCCCCCGCCTGACGGCCCGTGTCTCGGCCGTTTTCGGATCGACCTCCCAAATCGTATTGTCGGCGGTGTCCGAGATGTAGACCTTGTCGTCCGGCCCGATCGTCAGATTGTCGAGCCAGGGGTCGAGTTGCTTGACCAGACTCTTGGCCCCGGTTTTCGGATCGACCCGGGTCAGCGAACCGTCGAGCAGATCGACCACGAACAGATCGCCCTTCGAATCGATATCGACCCCGGTGGGCGTCGTGAACCCGCGCGCGATAATCTTCATGTCGAGGGTTTTCAAATCGATCCGGACGATGTTTCCATATCCGCCCGCCAACCACCCTTGCGGTCCCCACAGCACGTCATACGAATCGATCCGGAACCCGTTAATGCCGCCGGTATTCTGAAGCAAGAGTTTCGGCGGTCGCTTTCCGGACGGGTCGAGTTCGACCAGCGTATTGGCGCCGCCGGGGGCCCCCGAGATCTGCGTCACGAATAACCGGCCGGAATGGGTGAAGCCGATGCCGTTCACGCCCGGCAGATCGCCGGCGATTTCATGGATTTTTCCGTCCGGGTCCCGAGCGAAGACCGCGCCCGGCGCCGTCCAGGCCATGGTTCCGTCGGGCCCGAAGGCCAAATCGTCCGCCATGCCGTTGGGGAAGCCGACAAACGGCTCCGCCGCGCCCGTTTTGATATCGACCCGCCAGATCGTAAAGCCGTAGATGTCCGCGACATAGAGCTTGCCGTCGGGCCCCACCTTCATGCCATGAATGCCGTGAAACAAGGAGGGCGGAACCAGCGTATCCAGGCGATAACCCTGCGTCGCCGGGGCCGCCGGCGCGGGGAGCGCGAATGCGAAAATCAACGCCAGAACGAGACCGATCGTCTTGTATGCTGCTCGGCTCACGAACCTACCCCCTGCAAGTGAAACCGCGCGACTAACCGACGGATAGCCTGGATATATTCTGGAACGTCGTTCCGTCCAATAGAATTTCCCGGTCGAATTTGGTTGACAAATTCCCCGCCGGTGACCGTTAGTGGCCCGCTCAACAGACCGGCTTTAGCAAATTCGAACATCGAGAGAGAGCCATGGATTTTGTCGCTCAAGGGTTTCTCCCACGGCGCCGCCGCGGCGCGGCTGTCTGTTGGATTGCTTTGATCGTGGCGGCGGCGATTGCGATGGGCTCCGCCTCCGCGCGGGCTCAGTCCGCCCCTGACCCCGAGGCGGCGCGATGCCAGGCCATGCGGACCGCCGATTTCACGGGCATCCCGGACGCGCCCTCCACCGTCATTTCGGCCACGCCGATGCCCCAGGCGGGAGACGTACCGGCGCGCTGCCAGGTGGTTGGTTTCGTCAATGCGACGATCGAGTTCGTCGTCAACCTGCCGGTCACGGGCTGGAACGGAAAATTCGCCCATGTCGGCAGCCATTTCGCCCATATCGGGTGCACCGGCGCTGAATGCGGACCGGCCTTCACGGCCGCGGAATGCGATGGGCCGCTCAAGCGGGGCTATGCCTGCATCGTCGATGACGAAGGCCACAAGGCGCCGGCGGGGAACGAGTCCTGGGCCTACCAGAACCTCCCGGCCGAAGCCGATTTCGCGTTTCGCGCCACCCATCTGTCGACCCTGGCCGGCAAGGAGATCACCGCCCGCTATTACGGCAAGCCGCCGGCGCATGCCTATTTCCTGGGCTGCTCGGACGCCGGGCGGCAGGCGCTGGTCGAGGCGCAGAAATTTCCGGCCGATTACGATGGCGTCGTCGCCGGCGCGCCGCCGGTCGATTACGCGGCCAACGCGCTCACCGTGTTGTGGAACGCCGCCGCCCTTCTGGGGCCGGACGGCAAATCGCTGTTCCCGGCGGAACCGAACAAGCGGTTCATGCAGTCCGATTTGCAGCTCCTGCGCAAATTCGTCGCCGACAAATGCGACGCGGACGAGGGCGTGAAGGACGGCGTGATGCCCGATCCGCGTCTCTGCCGGCATTTCGATCCAGCCGAGCTGAAATGCAAGGGCCCCAAGACCGCCGAGTGCCTCACCGAGGATCAGATCGCCGCGGCCCGCAAAATCTATGGCGGCCCCGTCAACGCGAAGGGCGAAAAGCTGACCACGCTCGGCATGGTTCCGGGGTCGGAGGGCAACTGGGCCTATAGCTATCTGGCCGAGGGCGGCGGACCCGAAAACGTGCGGCAAATGCGGGATAACATCCTGAAATACCTCAGCGTCTCCGCCGATCTGTCCTCTCCCGCCACCGATATCGACTGGGAGGGCGCCTTCAAGCGGGCGGCTTTGCAGGCCGCGCTCTATGACGCGAATAATCCCGATCTGCGCGCCTTCAAGGCCGCCGGCGGCAAGATGATCGCCTTCCAGGGCTGGAGCGACCATGAGGTTCTGCCCGCCAATATCGTCGATTATTACGAAACGGTGACGAAGACCATGGGCGGCGCGGCGCCCACGAAAGACTTCTTTCGCCTCTTCATGATCCCCCGCATGGATCATTGCGGCAATGGCGGCGGCGCCGACAAGATCGAGTACCTGGCCGCGATCGAGAACTGGGTCGAAAACGGCAAAGCGCCGGACATGCTGGTGGGTTTCGACAGAAAGCCGACCGACGACGCCCGCTATAATATCTGGCCGGCGGAAAGCGGCTATTGGCTGGCCCAACCTTGGGACAAAGCCGCCTCCATCGGTTCGCGCCCCGTCTATCCCTATCCCACCCAGGCGAAATATAAGGGCGCGGGGGACCAAACCGACGCCGCCAACTGGGGCCCCTTCGAGCCCAAGCATTAGCGCCCGTTCCCACAAGATGCTTTTCATATCCTCCCACTGAGCCCAACCGGGTTCAAGCTTAACAGCCCGCCCATCCGCCGAGAACGCGGGAAAACGCGAAGCGCGCCGAGAAACCATGATTTCTCAGCGTTCTCCGCGCTTCTCCGCGTTCTC
>CAJCJC010000052.1 GCA_903970575.1 Alphaproteobacteria bacterium | reverse complement strand
CCCGGTCCGCAATCTCTCGCCCCCGCCGCCCCGGCGATCCCCCGCATCGTGCCGGGAGCCGCCATCGCCATATCGCGGCATCGGCCGTATGCCGACCGTCTCATGCTCCAGCGCGATGATCTGCCTGACCGCCCGCGTCGTACGCTCGAAGGCGACGCAATCGTCGCCCACCCGCTTCATGCCCTTCTCTTCTTCCGCGCTCATCTCGCCTGCGGCCCGCTTATCCAGCCGCTCAACGAAATTCATCCCCACCCGTCGCATCCGCGCCATATCGGTCAGCGTCGCGATCTTGACGTCGGCGACAAGCGCGGCTTCCCGTTCCGCCGCGCTGGGGACGGAATCCTGGGGCTGGTCGTCGGTTGCCATGGGTGTGTGTTCGAGAACTGTGTCCATGCCCCCGCAAAGAACACAGAAAGAACTATATGTCAAGAGGGTTCTTATTTGTTCTGGCTGCCGCCTTTCTCCTTGGAAAGTGCGGCGATGAGGCTGCTATTCGCCGCATAGGAGGGTATTTAGGGATACAATATATAAATCCGGCTCCGCACCGGCCGGATTACGGCGCCGCGTAGCATGCCTCCCAAGGCGAAGAAGAGTTTGGCATGGTGCGAATAGAGAACCATCAGACATGGGGGCGTTGCGGATAACGCGCCCCGAACCGGAGCAGAGGGAGGGAGGCGAATGAAGATCGTGCAGCCAGTCGTGTTTCTAACGGGTTTCACGATTGCCCAGATTGCGTCGGCTCAAACGCCGCCGCCTCCGGCTCCCCAGCCTCCGGCCGCCAAAGGGCCGTCCCTGGCGGCGGCGATGGAGGCCGCGAATGCCGCGATTTCCAACTGCACGGCGAATGGGTACACGGTTGCGGTCAGCATCGTGGACTCCGCGGGCGTGACGAAGGTTCTGCTAGCCGCCGACGGCGCCCGCGCCCGGGCGGTTGAGTCAAGCACCAAGAAGGCGGTGACGGCTCTGACGCTTAAAATGTCCACCGCCGAAGTCGCCGAGAAAATCAAGACGGATGAAGCCCTGGCCGCCAGGCTAACCGCCGATCCAACCCTGTTCGCCCGCGCCGGCGGCCTGCTGCTCAAGGCGGGTGACGAGATCATCGGCGCTATCGGCGTCGGCGGCGCGCCCGGCGGCGAAAAGGACGAAGCCTGCGCGACGGCGGCGATCGACAAGGTGAAGGCGCAGCTTAAATAGTGGCGCGTTCAATCCGCCCGGCTAGCGTTGGCCGAAAACGGCCGATAATTCCTCGGGGTCTTTCGGGGAGGGTATTTTGGGGGGCGCAACACATAAATTGTGCCCCCCATCGGCCCGATTACGGTGCCGCGTAGCACGCCTCCCGGGCCGAAGGAGAGTTTGGCATGATGTCCCTGGAACACATGCGGGATTGGTGGTCGCCGCGATTAAACCGTTCGCCGGAGTCGGTGCTCTTGCCGCCTTGTGCGCCGGTCAGGTCGATATCGTAGAGTCCGGTCGTCGGAATCGTGTAGGTGACGACCGTCCCGCTATAGCCGAACACGATGCCCGTGGCCGACGCGGCGGCGAGCGGAAACGCCGAGGCGAACAGAACAGCGACGATCGCTACGCGCGGACCCCGGCCGAACCGTTTCCCAAGCCGAGCCGAGCCGTCAAACCTGTGTGGTGTGTTCACGTCATAACTCCCTATCCAGTATGCGATTATACGAGGCTTCAGCCGGCGCTGACGTGATTAGACAGCGCCGTAGGGCGCGCTGTCACCGAAAGTCCGCGGAGATTTCAACGAGCGAATAACTCGTACTCCTCCCGCCCGCCGCGTCCTTGATGAGAATGCCTTGGCGCGCCAGATCGTCGATGTCGCGCAGCGCCGTATCCTGGGAGCATTTCGCCAGTTTCGCCCATTTCGACGAGGTGAGCTTGCCTTCGAAGCCATCAAGCAGCCGGTTGAGGATGGCGCGCTGGCGCGCGTTGAGGGCGGCGGCTGCGTGGCGCTCCCAAAATCGCGCTTTTCCGAGTACGCCTGCGAGCATGGTTTCGGCCCCGGTCAGCGCGCGATCGAGGCATTCGACGAACCAGATGAGATGCGGCGTGATCTCCAAATCGCCCTTTTGGGTGTCTTCCAGATAGTCGTAATACTTGCTCCGCTCCCGCCGTATCTGGGCTGACATGCTGTAAAAGCGATGTTTCGTGCGCTCCGAGCGGGCCAGGGCCATATCCGCGATCGCGCGACCGATGCGGCCGTTTCCGTCCTCGAAGGGGTGAATGGTCACGAACCAAAGATGCGCGATTCCGGCTTTGAGCACGGGATCGATCGCGGCGTCCTCATTGTTGAACCAGCGCAGGAAGGCGTCCATTTCCCTGTCAAGGCGCGCGGCCGGGGGCGCCTCGTAATGCACCCGCTCCCGTCCGCCCCGGTTCGATACGACCTGCATAGGGCCGAGCGTGTCCGTGCGCCATCCACCGACTTCGATTTTCAGAAGCCCGCTATAGCCGGTCGGAAACAGCGCGGCGTGCCAGCCGAAGAGTCGTTCCTTTGTCAGCTTGCTTGCGAAATTCTCCGTGGCGTCGAGCATCATTTCGACCACGCCATCGACATGACGGTCGGGCGCCAGTCGCAGCCCAATATCGATGCCGAGCCGGCGCGCCACCGAGGAGCGCACCTGATTCCGATCAAGGTTTTCGCCCTCGATTTCACTCGATTTCAAAACCTCTTCGGTGCGGCTGCCGAGTGTCGCTTCCTCGCGAAGCCTGAGACCCAGCCCTTCCATACGTCCCACCAGCCGCCCTTGCCGGTGGCGCACGCCGGCCAGAAGATCGGCGAGGCGCTCCTTGCTCCACCGAAAATTTGGCCAATCGTCCAGTTCATGGATATACGTCGTCATTCTCCGCATCCTTCGCGGTGAATGTGGCGGTTATCGCTAGTTATGACAAGCTATGCTCCGCAAAGAACGCGGCGATTGGAGTTCTATTCGCCGCATGGCGATGGATTTGCGCCGTTAAGGTTCGGGTGAACCGCCGGCGGCTCAACTGCCGAAAGCGGCCGATAACTCCGCTGGCGTCGTCTCCTCGGATTCGAGCGCCAGGATGGCCTGGATCGCCAGCCCGGCCGGCGGGGCCGGGTCGACCAAGGTGGCGCCGTCTGCCATCCACAGGGTCAGGACGGC
>CAJCJC010000051.1 GCA_903970575.1 Alphaproteobacteria bacterium | reverse complement strand
CGCAACTCGCCCGGATCGACGCGGCGGCGGTTCTCGACCTCGAAGCCGGCGGCATGGGGGAGGTGGCGGCCAAGGACTCACCCCTCTCGCGGATCACCATCCTGATTTATGAAGTGCCCAGACCCAATTTCGAGGCCTGTCTGGAGGCGATGGCGCGGGAGCCGGACGAGGCCTGGACCGGGGCCTGGGTTCGCAAACGGGCCAAGCCGGGAAGTTACCGGCCGCCGCCCCATCGGCGACCGCCGGATAAGGCGGCGTAGGGTCGGTTGCGGGTCGGATAGATTTGCGATTGGTGGAGGCGTCACCCTCACCTCGCCTCTCCCATCAAGGGAGAGGGACATGAAGCTGGAGGAACGCGGAGAACGCTGAGAAATCATGGTTTCTCGGCGATCTCCGTGCTTCTCCGCTACCTCCGCGTTAAAACTAACGAATTCCGAGCAAAGCCCGAAGATGTTTGAATGCCCCCTCCCATCGAAGGAGCCGGCTATGCCGCAATGCGGATGGCGGCGGGGGCGCAAGCAGTGTATGGACACAGGTTAAGTCCGGGTCCACCGGACCGCGATTCATGCCTGGGATTTACGCCATGCCCCTGCGATACTTTTCATGATCATTCCGCGCCTGCTTGCGTGGGTGGTGTCGCTGAGCCAGCGCAACGCCGTTTTGATGATTATCGTCGCGGCCGCTATGGCGGTCGCGAGCGTGGTTGTCGCCTCGCAGAAGCTTGGCATCAATACCGACACCAATCTCATGTTTCCCGAAAGCCTGCCGTGGCGGGCGAACCAGATCGCCTTCAATAAGGATTTTCCGCAGGTCACCAATTTGATGGTGGCGGTGATCGACGCCCAAATCCCGGAGGAGGCGGACAATACCGCGGCCGGGCTGGCGGCGGCGCTGGCGGGGGATCATGACAATTTCGCGGAGATTCGCCGGCCGGACGCATCGCCCTTCTTCGACCGCGAAGGGCTGATGCTGATCGACGGGAAGCAGCTGAGCGCGACGCTGGATACGATCATCCAGGCCCAGCCCTTCCTGGGCGAGATGACGGCGGACCCAACGGCGCGGGGGTTGTTCACCTCGCTGTCGCTGGTCGGTCAAGGGGCCGAGCGGGGAGACGACGACGTCAAATCGTTCCTGCCGGCGCTGGAGGGGTTTCACCATACGCTGGCGGATGTACTGGACGGGAAGCCGCGGCCGTTATCCTGGGCGCGGCTCTTGGGCGGGACGCTGACCGATCTGGGCGGTAAGTACAAATTCGTGCTGTTCACGATCAAGCCGCAATTTGGGGCGCTGATCCCCGGCGCGGGGGCGACGGACGCCATCAGGACCGCGGCGGCCAATCTGGAGTTCGTGAAGAACGGCGCGGCGCGGGTGCGGATCACCGGGCCGGTCGCGCTCTCGGACGACGAGTTCGCGTCGGTCGCCCATGGGGCGATCGCCGGGCTGATCGGGAGCATCCTGTTGATTACGCTGTGGCTTTACCTCGCGGTGCGGACCTGGCGGCTGATCATCCCGATCTTGCTGACGCTGGGGACGGGGTTGATGGCGACGCTGATGTTCGCGGCGCTGGCGGTGGGCACGCTGAACCTGGTGTCGGTGGGATTCGGCATTCTGTTCGTGGGGATCGCGGTCGATTTCGCGATCCAGTTCAGCGTGCGCTATCGCGACCTGAGGCTGCATTTCCCCGATCCGGCGGCGGTGTTGACGCAGACCGGGCGGCGGGTGGGGCGGCAGATTCTGGTGGCGGCGGCGGCGACGGCGGCGGGATTCCTCGCCTTCGTGCCCACCGCGTTCAGGGGCGTGGCCGAGCTTGGCCTTATCGCCGGGGTGGGGATGATTATCGCGTTCCTGTGCACCATCGTCTTCCTGCCGGCCTTCATCACCGTATTCAAGCCGCGCGGCGAGAAAGAGGATGTGGGATTCCATTGGGGCGCGCATTTCGACGAGGCCGCGCGCCAGCGGCGCGGGCCGATCCTGGCGGGGTTCGGCGTGTTGGCGCTGCTGGCGCTGGTTCTGGCGCCGAGGCTGACCTTCGATTCGGACCCGCTGCACACCAAGGACGCGTCGACCGAGGCGGTGAAGACGCTCTATAATTTGATGGATTCGCCGGTCACCAGCCCGTTCACCATCGATATCATGACGCCGAACACGGCGGCGGCGGCGGAAGAGTCGCGGAAACTGGCCAAATTATCGCTGGTCTCGGCGGCGCTCAGCATCAACAGCTTCGTGCCGGCCGACCAGGAGTCCAAGCTGGCGGCGATCGCAGACGCGGCGTCGCTGCTGGGGCCGACGCTCGATGCGCCGGCGAGCGCGGCGCCGTTGACGGCGCTGGACATTCGTAAAGCCGCCTTGCTGGCGCTGGACAGCATCAGCCAGGCCTTGCCGAAGCTGCCGGCGGATCACCCGCTGGTTTCGATCGCGGCGGATCTTCAGCGGCTGAGCACGGCGCCGGATCCGGTTCTGATGGACGCCAACCGGATGCTGACCCGGTTCCTGCCGGCGCAGCTGAACCAGCTGCGCATGCTGCTGTCGCCCAAGCCGATTACCATCGCCGACATTCCGCCCGAGATCGCGCGGGATTGGGTGCTGCCGGACGGCAGGGCGCGGATTCAACTGGTGCCGACGCTGGCCGCCAGCGGCAGCAGCGGGGGCTTGCGCCGATTCGTCAATCAAGTGCTGCCGGAGGCGCCCAACGCGGGCGGGGCGGCCGTGATCATCGAGGCCACCAGCGACACCATCATCGACGCCTTCCGCAGCGCCGCGATCACCGCCTTCGTGGCGATCGCCATCATTCTGTTCATCACGCTCCGGCGGTTTCTGGACGTGGCGCTGGTGCTGGCGCCGCTGCTGCTGTCATCGCTGCTGACGGTGCTGATCGCGGTGCTGTCCTCCATCCAGCTCAACTTCGCCAACATTATCGCGCTGCCGCTGCTGCTGGGGGTGGGCGTCTCGTTCAACATCTATTTCGTGATGAACTGGCGCGCGGGGCAGACCGCGGTTCTGGGATCGGCGACCGCGCGGGCGATTTTGTTCTCGGCGCTGACCACGGGAACGGCGTTCGGTTCGCTGGCGCTCTCCGCACATCCGGGAACCGCGAGCATGGGCCTGTTGCTGCTGATCAGCCTGGGCTGCACGCTGATCAGCAGCCTGGGCTTTATCCCATCCCTGCTGGCCTCGGTGCCCAGGCGGTTCAATCTGCGCGTTCTGGCGCCGACGGTCGAATCGTCGGAATAGGCGGCGCGGGCAAAATCAGGGATCAGAGTTCGGGGGCGAGTTGCTCCGAGTCACGCGCCCCGCCAAGCGCGCCGAGGGCGCCGACCGGATGGGTCACCACGCCGGTGGCGCGCATCCGGTGTCCGCGCCATGTGACCTGGTCGACCCAGAAACTCGCGGCGATTTCAATCACGGACAGAAGATCGCGGACCGGAAACAAGCGGAAGGGGGTTGGCGGCGCCCGCCGCGCCAGACGCGCGTGAAGCGCCCGGTCGATGGCCTTGGCGCATATCGCGCGCACAAGCCAGCTCGCGATGAAAAGCGCGCCGGCCCAGGACGCGCCGCCCGAGAGCGCAAAGGCTCCCGCGGACCAGAAGAGGGGATATTGCATCGTCGACGCGCAGAGAGAGAGGGGCGCCAGGGCGCGGATCGTGCGCGTCCAGCGGATTTCATGCTGCCACAGCGGACCGAAAGATGGCTCGGGAACCGTGGCCGACGGCACCACGCCCGCGAGTTCGATAGTAAGGCCGAGATCGCGGATTCTCTGGCCCAGAACGTTATCCTCGGCCAAAAGCTGAACGAGGGCCGGGAAACCGCCGGTCCGTTCCAACGTATCGCGACGGAACATGGCGGTGCTGCCCAGGCAATCCTGCCGGCCCATGGCGCGGGACAAAAGGACGCCGGGAAGAAATTGATGGTTGATCTGAGTCGCGCCCAGCACCGCCGCCCAGCTTTTCCGGTGTGGCGGAACCCCGACATAGAGCGTCGTGACCAGACCGGCGGCGGGTTTTTCCAATTCCGCGACGAGACTATCGAGATAGAATGGGGGCAGATGCAGATCGCTGTCCGAGATCACCAGCAGGCCATGCTTGGCCGAGGGCAACATATTGATGAGGTTGCTGACTTTTCGATTCGCCCCATGCAGAGCCGGATCGATCACGATGGCGGTGTCCCGATCCGGAAACCGG
>CAJCJC010000050.1 GCA_903970575.1 Alphaproteobacteria bacterium | reverse complement strand
GCTGCCATGAATATTCCCGTCGTGCGCGGATCCGACGGCGCGGTCGCCGGCGTTGACGAGGCGGCGGCCGTGGCCAAGGAAATAGGCTATCCGATCCTGATCAAGGCATCGTCGGGCGGCGGCGGCAAAGGCATGAAGGTTGCGCACAGCGCCGACGAGCTGGCCGAGGCCCTTCATCTGGCGCAGAGCGAGGCACGGGCCAATTTCGGCGATGACTCCGTCTATATCGAGCGCTACCTCGAAAAGCCTCGCCATATCGAAATCCAGCTCTTCGGCGACAGCCACGGCGCCGCCATCCATCTGGGTGAACGCGACTGCTCGATCCAGCGACGTCATCAAAAGCTGGTGGAGGAAGGTCCCTCGCCGGTTCTAACCCCGGCCGAGCGCGGCAAGATCGGCGATCTCGCCGCCGCCACCGTCCGCAGCCTTGGCTATCTTGGCGCGGGCACGATGGAGTTCCTGTTCGAGGATGGCGAGTTCTTCTTCATGGAGATGAACACCCGCCTGCAGGTGGAGCACCCCGTGACCGAGGCGATCACCGGCATCGATCTGGTGCGCGAGCAGATTCGCGTCGCCGCCGGCCTGCCGCTCAGCGTGGCGCAGGCGGATGTGCATATCGCGGGCCACGCGATCGAGGTGCGGGTCAATGCCGAGCACCCGGCAACGTTCACCCCATCGCCCGGCCTGGTGAAGGGGTTCCATGCGCCAGGCGGCCCGGGCGTTCGAATCGATAGCGGCCTGTATAGCGGCTATCGCATCCCGCCCTATTACGACAGCCTGATCGCGAAGCTGATCGTGTTCGGGGACGATCGCCCCGCGTGCCTGGCGAGGCTCGGTCGGGCGCTCGAGGAATTCGTGGTGGATGGGGTGGATACGACCTTGCCGCTGCACCGGCGGATTCTCGACGAGCCGGACTTCATTGAAGGACGCTACGATATCCACTGGCTGGAGCAATTCCTCGCGCGCGGTTGATGGCGCATAATTCCGTATGACGGACTCTATCGACCTTACGCCGGAATTGCTGCTGCGCGCCTATGCCGTGGGCATGTTTCCGATGGCCCGATCGGCCGATGACGAACGTCTCGTCTGGTTCGACCCCGACCCGCGCGGAATCCTGCCGCTGGACGGTTTCCATCTGTCGCGCCGTCTTGCCCGAACCGTACGCGCGACAGCGTTCCGCGCGACCGTCAACCGCGATTTCGCGGGCGTGATCGATGGGTGCGCCAAGGGAACCGACGCGCGCCCCGACACATGGATAAACCAGCGCATCCGCGCGCTCTGCCTTGACCTGCACGGCATGGGCCACGCCCACAGCGTGGAGATATGGGACGGCGACGATCTGGTCGGCGGTCTCTATGGCGTGTCCTTGCGGGGCGCGTTTTTCGGCGAAAGCATGTTCAGCCGCGCCCGCGACGCCAGCAAAATCGCGCTGGTCCACCTGGTCGCCCGTCTGAGGCGGCGCGGATTCACGCTTTTGGACACCCAGTTCGTGACGGGTCACCTGGAGCAATTCGGCGCCATCGAGATTTCGCGCCCGCTTTATCGTCGGCGTCTCGCCGAAGCGCTTCGCCTTGACGTAAGTTTTCAGCGTCCTGACGAGGAGGGTTGGACCGGCGGGGAGGACGCTGCGGCGGCGGTCGCGGCGCTGGCGCATTCCACGACCGAGATATCGTAAACCGGGTGATCCATCGCCGACAAAGCAGGGCTTGAGGCGAACATCCAGCCGCTGAAGGCAAGATGGGGCGCGCCGCCCGCGTTGCCGTCGGTGATTTCAAGAAACGCCGCGGATTCGGGCGTATCCTCGGGCGGCGCCCTGCGGCAAGCGTCGAGCTTGATCGACAACGTCCCGAACTTGACGTCCTCGCCGACCTTCACGGTGATCCGTCGCACCCGGGCGGTGACTTTGTCCAGCGCCTGCAGAACGGCGGCGGGCTCGTCGATCATGGTCCCAGGCGGCGCGGCCTGATCGGAGCCGGATTCGCGCGGCGCCGACGAGGGCGCGGAAGGCGGGGTTTTCGCCACGGATTGCGGCGCGACTTTCGGGGCCGGGTCCTGCGCGAAGGCGCCCGTCCAGACAATAAGCGCCAGCACCGCCGGCGCGGCCGGAACCAAGCCGCGCATGTTCATTGGGAAACCCTAGGGGTGGGTCGCGGGAGCCGGAGCGACGGCGGGAGCCGCGCCTTTGTCGCCTCCGGCGGGCGCGGCGTCTCCGGTCTTGGAACCGCTGCCGCTATAGATGAACTGCCCGATCAGACTTTCGAGCGATACCGCCGCCTCGGTACGGCTGATGCGCGACCCTGGCTTCAGCATGTCGTCGGACGAGCCCGGCAGGATTCCGATATAGTTTCCGCCCAGCAATCCCTCGGTCGATACCGAGGCCACCGAATCCGTTGGGACCTTGACGTCGTCCTGAATGATCAGCTTGACGATCGCGAGATAGGTTTGCGGGTCGATGCCCACGCTCGTCACCTGCCCCACCTTGACGCCGCCGATCTTGACGTCGCCGCCGGTCTCGAGGCCGCCGATCGAGGAAAAACGCGCGGTCAAGGGGTATCCGTCAAAGCTACGCTGGCCGGCCTTATTATAGGCGAAGACAAGGAAAGCCACCGCGGCGGCAAGGACCAGGGCGCCCAATATCGGTTCTATGGCGTTTCGCTGCATGATTCCATTGACTTAAAAGTGACGAAAGCGACGACGCGTGGTCGTCACGGTGGAGACCAGGCCTCGTAATCCCCCGTGGCGCGGGCGCGACGCGCGCCTTCGAGCGTATGTCCGGGCGGACGATAGGCGCCCTCGGTGCCGGTGAGATTCGGGATATGCGGCTTCTGCCAGGGCCGATGGATGGGCGCGAGCTCCGTCGGCGGCAGGTCGGCGCGATGATGCAGCCAGCCATGCCATTCCGCCGGCACCAGCGACGCTTCATCCTCGCCGGCGTAAAGAACCCAGCGCGGCTCCCGCCCCCATTGACCCTTGACCGCCGAACGAAAATACCGATTGCCCAGTCCATCCGTGCCGACCAGCGATCCGCGGCGCCAGGTCAGGACGCGGATATAGAAATTTTTGAGGAATTTCTGAAGCGAGAGCTTGGCCATCGGGATCGATGCTGTCCGTTCGGAACGAGACTGTTTTTACACGCCGCAATATGGCATCGCCGATGCCCAAGGTCTAGGTGCGGCGCGGCGACACGCGATCTCGGATGCGTTAGTCCTCGGCCGAACGCCGGAACACGCTGAACTGAAAACGCTGTTCGGAACCCCATGGCGTGACATGGGCGTCGGGCTCCGTCGATACAAGCGTGAAGGCTTCGCCAATTGCCGCCGCCAGCGATGCGGAATCATAGCGCAAGATCGGTAAGCCGCTGCAACGTTCGGGACCATCCGGCGCGAACGTCGCGATTATCGCGTATCCGCCGCGCCTGACGAACCGATGAAGGCGCGAGATATAAGCCGCCCGGTCTTGTGCTTCGGTCAGGAAATGAAACGCCGCCCGGTCATGCCACAGCGCGAATGTTTCCTCCGTTTCCCATCGCGTCACATCGGCGGGGACCCATGTGACGCGGTCGGAATCAGGGCCAATGCGAGCCCTGGACGCATTCAGCGCGCTTTCGGATAGGTCCAGCACCGTCAGATTCCGGAACCCCTTCTCCAAAAGCCGGTCGACCAGGCGCGAGGCGCCGCCGCCCACGTCGA
>CAJCJC010000049.1 GCA_903970575.1 Alphaproteobacteria bacterium | reverse complement strand
GAGCCGACACCCGCGCTCACGGGCACGATCACCCTTTCGATGCCCAGCTTTTCCGCGATGCGGGCCGCATGCAGCGGCGCCGCCCCGCCGAAGGCGATCAGCGTGCGGTCCTCCACCGCCACGCCTTGCTCCAGCCCATGCACCCGCGCCGCGCTCGCCATCGTCTCATCCACGATCTCGCTGACGCCCAGCGCCAGGGTTCTCGGATCGGCGTCGCCCAGCGCGCTCAGCGCCGCTTCCGCCGCCGCGATATCCAGCCGGAACTTTCCGCCCACGAAACTGTCCGGGTCTATCCGCCCCAGCGCCAGATCGGAATCGGTTACCGTCGGCCGCGCCCCGCCCTTGCCATAACAGGCCGGCCCCGGCTCGGACCCCGCGCTGTGCGGCCCCACCATCAGCCGCCCCACGCTGTCGATATGCGCGATCGATCCGCCGCCCGCGCCAATCTCCACCATCTCCACCACCGGGATTCGGAGCGGCAGGCCGCTGCCCTTGCGGAACCGGTGCATGCGCGCCACCTCGAACCCCTGGGATCGCTGTGGCTTGCCGTCGTCGATGAAGCAGATTTTGGCCGTCGTGCCGCCCACATCCAGCGCCAGCATTTTGTCGATCCCCAGCTCCGCCGCGATCCCCGCCGCGAAGATGGCGCCGCCCGCCGGCCCCGATTCCACCAGCCGCACCGGAAACCGCGCCGCCGTGTCCACCGTGGTCAGCCCCCCTGATGACAACATCAGGAACAGCGGGCACCGAAACCCCATCGTCTGAAGCTGGCGGTCGAGGCGCAGCAGATAGCTGGCGACAATCGGCTGAACATAGGCGTTGGCGACGGTGGTGGAAAACCGCTCATATTCCCGCATCTCGGGCGAGACTTCGCAGGACAGCGACAGGCTGACGCCCGGCATCTCCGCGGCCAGGATGCGCGCCGCCTCAAGCTCATGCGCCGGGTTGACATAGCTGTGCAGGAAGGCGATGGCGACGCTCTCCACCCCGGCCTCGCGAAACCGGCCGGCCGCAAGCCGCACCGCGTCCTCGTCCAGCTTCAGCAGCACCGTTCCATCCGCCGCCATGCGTTCGGGCACGCCCAGCCTCAGCCGCCGCGCGACCAGCGGCGGCGGCTTGTCCATGGTAATGTCATACTGGTCGAACCGACTTTCGGTGCCTAGCTCCAGCACGTCGCGAAACCCCTCGGTCGTCAGCAACGCCGTGCGCGCGCCTTGCCGCTGGATCAGCGCATTGGTCGCCAGCGTCGTCCCATGCACGAACAATTCGGCGTCGCCGGGCGTAAGACCCGCGTCGGCCAGCAACAAATTCACGCCCTCGATCAGGGCGCGCTCCGGCGCGTCATAGGTCGTGAGTATCTTGGTCGAATAGCGCCGCTCGGCCGTCTCCAGCACGATATCCGTGAACGTGCCGCCAATATCGGCGCCGATGCGCGCCATCAGCGGTCCAGCTCGCGTGGGTCCTTCTCCAGCACGGCGTAAAACCGCGCCAGATGCTCGCCCACAGCTACCGGCTTATAGGCGGGCGTTTCGCCTTCCTCGAACAGTTCTTCCAGCGGCTCCACGACAACGTCCCGGTCCGGGTTGAGGAAGAACGGGATCGAGAAACGCTCCACGCCCGCGCGATTCTTCACGCGGTGATAGTTGGACAGATATCGCCCGTTCGACCACCACATCATCATGTCGCCGATATTGATGACATAGGCGCCCTCGACCGGCGGCGCCGCGATCCACACCCCATCACGGCGTTTGACCTCCAGCCCGCCGATCTTGTCCTGCGCCAGAATGGTCAGCGGCCCCTCATCGGTGTGCGATACCGTGTTGGAGACCTCGACATCGGCGTCGGGCGGCAGCGGGATGTAATACAGCAGGCTCAGCTGGCACAGCGGCTTGCGGTAATACTGATCGAACCGATTCTCGGGCAATCCGAGCCCCAGCGCGAATGCCCGCAGAAGCGCACGGGATAATTCCAGCATCGCCCTCCAATAGGCGGTGCAGATTTCCCCGAACGCCGGCAAATCCTCCGGCCAGCGATTGGGCCGGTAAAAGATGTGATTGTTCCGCGCGTCGTCCTCAGCCTCATATTCGGGCTGGATGCGGTATTGCTCGAATAGCCGGCTGCTGCGCGACAGCGGGGCCGGCTTGGGCATCGGAATCCATCCGCGATACCATTCCGGCGTCGCGGCGGCCTTGCGGCGCTCCGCGATCGGTTTATGGAAAAACGCCGCCGATTGCTCGAAGACCGCCCGGCGCAGCTCGTCCGACACGCCATGGCCTTTCAGGTAGAAAAACCCGATCTGGCGGCAGGCGTCCCCGATCTCGTCCGCCACGCGCCGTTTGTCGGCTTCGGTCCCGTGCAGGAACGGCGCGAAGTCGATCATCGGAATCTCGGCCAGATCGACCGCCTTGGCGAGCACCAGATCGTCTTCGCCCTTGATACTGCGACTCATGCCTCTAGGCTCCCTGTATCCGGCGATTTTATGTTACCTCAACGCCGCCTGAGCGGGGAGGTGCCGTTTCAGTGGACGCCGACCCCGTAAACATCAACGCGAAATCTTTCGGGCTTGTGTATAATAGCGCGATGAATTCCTTGAGAAAGTGGCCGCGCGGGCCGGGCGAGCGGTGACAAGAGCATGAGCCGTCTGAACGTCGATTCCGTGTCCAAGAGTTTCGATATCGATGGCCGCCGCATCGAGGCGCTGCGCGATGTCAGCCTGTCCCTGGACGAGGGGGCGTTCGGGGCGCTGATCGGCCCCTCGGGCTGCGGAAAATCCACCCTGCTGCGCCTCGTCGCGGACATTACCGCGCCCGCCGCCGGGTCGATCACCATCGGCGGTTTACCGCCATCGCGCGCGCGCAAGGAGCACCAGATCGGCTTCGTCTTTCAGGACCCAACCCTTCTGCCATGGCGCACCGTGCTGGAAAATGTGCGCCTCCCGTTAGAG
>CAJCJC010000048.1 GCA_903970575.1 Alphaproteobacteria bacterium | reverse complement strand
TCATCGCCGATGGGTTGCGCTCGGTAATGGTCGACCAGACCACCGCGCCGACGATGGCGGCGCTGCGCGACGACGGCGTCAATTTTCAAAATTCCCACTCGATGTACCCGACGGTGACGACCGCCAACGCCTCCGCCTTCGCCACCGGGCATTATCTGGGCGACACGGGGGATTTCGGGAATACGCTCTATGTCGGGTTCCCCGTGCGCAAGGCGCTGGATAGCGTGACGCCCTTCATTGAGAACGACGCCATACTGGGGGAGTTGGACGCGCATTTCGGCGGCGATTATCTGGGCGAACAAACCATCCTGTCGGCGGCGCGCCAGGCCGGATACGCCACGGCGGCAATTGGAAAACAGGGGCCGATCCTAATTCAGGATCACACGGCGCGCGATGGGCAGTCGACCATCATCATCGATGACGCAACCGGCAGGAACGCGGATTCGGATGGGCCGCGCCGGGGCATCCCGCTCTCCCCGGCGGTGAGCGCGGCGCTGGATGCGGCGGGCCTGCCGCTTTCGGCGCCGCCGCCCGACGTGCCCAACCGGGATCAGCAGGATTACTTCACCGCCGCCTTCACCAAGGCCGTGCTGCCGCTCCTTAAGGCCAGCGGCAAGCCGTTCTACGCGGTGTTCTGGTCGCGCGATCCGGATGGAAGCCAGCACAACCAGATGGACAGCAAGGGCAGGCTCGTTCCGGGGATCGACGGGCTGACCTCGCTTGAGGCGATCGGCAACGCGGATAACGATCTGGCGCAAATCCGTGAAACGTTGAAGACGCTGGGGTTGGACGCCACGACCGATATCGTGGTCGCGGCCGACCATGGGTTTTCAACGGTTTACAAGGAAAGCGGGACATCCATCGCGGCGAAGATGATGTTCGAGGACACGCCGCTCGGCAATCTGCCCAGCGGATTTCTCGCGATCGACCTGTCTCGGGCGCTCTCGATGAAGCTGTTCGACCCGGATGACGGAAACCGGCGCGTGGCGGACGCCGCGCATCCCAAGCGGGGAAACGGGTTGCTTGGAAGCGACCCCGCGCGGCCCGAAATCGTCGTCGCCTCCAACGGCGGCTCGGACCTGATATACCTGCCGCAAGGGGACGCGCAGGCTTTGGCCGGCAAGGTCGTCGCGGCGTTACTGACCGAGGATTACGTCAGCGGCGTCTTCGTCCGCGACGATCTGGGCAAGGTCGCCGGCGCGTTGCCGATGTCGGCGATCGGGCTGGTCGGCGCGGCGCGGACGCCAGCACCCGCGATCGTAGTCAATTTCAAATCGTTCTCGACCGGATGCGACGTTCCGCTGAAATGCACGGTGGAGATCGACGACACGCCGTTGCTCCAAGGCCAGGGCAATCATGGATCGCTGAGCCGCAGCGACACGTTCAATTTCCAGGCGGCGATCGGCCCGGATTTCAAGACGAAATTTGTCGACGCCGCGCCCAGCAGCAACGCCGATATCGCCGTCACGATCGCCCATATCCTGAAGCTGAAGCCGGCGGGCGACGGCAAACTGACGGGGCGCGTACTGGCCGAGGCGCTGCCCGGCGGCGCGAACCCGGCGGTCAAGCGTTCGACTATCGTGGCCAGCCCCGCCGCCAATGGACTGTCGACCAGGCTCGACACACAGTCCGTGGGCGACGTGCATTATTTCGACGCCGGGGGATTTGCTGGGCGCACCATGGGCTTGAGCACGCAATAAGCTTTATTCATACGATGAGGGGATGATAAGCGGCGCTTAACTTTACCTGTGTTATCCGGGACCTATGTTACCCCGGAGAACTGCTGTAAGACTCGCGCGCTCGCGAGGCGCGGGCGCTGAACGTCGATGATCAGAATCCTCAGAATTGCCTATCGCACCTTAATCGAGAGAGATCTTCCGGATTTCGAAAGCGAAATCCGTCTTCGGCAGGTCGTGGACCTGGGCAAGCAAGCGCCGTTTCATGCCATCGGAAATGTCGGCAATGGGCTGATTATGGCGCTGGTGTTCTGGGGCCGCCTGCCGCATGCGGCGATCGTCGGCTGGATCGGTCTCTTCATACTGTTTTCGGCGGTCGGCCTATCAAGCTGGTGGCGCAAACGAAGTTGGCCGATGCCCAAGCGGGCGAGCCGGCGGGCCATAAGGCGCTCTACGATCGCGGGGCTTTTCGCCGGCGTCATGTGGATGATCGCCGTTCTGTACGCATTCCCGGCGGATGACAGGATATTGCAGTTCCTTCTCCTTTTCCTGGTCAGCGGCCTTAGCGCCGGCGCCACGGCATCAATGGCGATGCAGCCGGTGGCGTGCACGCTCTTCATAATCCCGCCGATGTTCTCGATCCTGGCGCTGCTCAGCACGCATTTGGCCTTGCCGATGACGCCGATTATCCTGTCCATGGGGCTGCTGTACCTGATCACGCTGATGGCGGCCCTGATCAGCGGTTTTGGAAGCTTCGTCGCCATCGTTCAAGGCCGCTTCGACAGCAATTCCCTGGAGACGCGCCTGCTTCAGAGCGAACTGGCGGCGTCGACCGCGGCGAACCGGGCCAAATCGATGTTTCTAGCCACCATAAGCCACGAGCTGAGAACGCCGCTGAACGCGGTGATCGGCTTTTCCGAAATCATTCGAGACCAGGCGTTCGGACCCGGCGCCATGGCGCAATATCGCGACTACGCCGCCGACATTCATGAGGCGGGAAACCACCTGTTGAACATCGTTAACGACGTGTTGGAAATCTCCCGCATCGAGGCCGGACGGCTCGATTTGCAGGAAGGGGCGGTCGATCTGACGTCGGTCGCCGCATCCGCCCTGAAGATGGTGGAGGGCGCGGCCGTCACTGCGGGCGTTTCCCTCTCATCCGAAATCGCGGACGACCTGCCCTTCCTGTGGGCGGATGAATTAAGAGTGCGTCAAATCATGGTCAACCTGCTGACCAACGGGGTTAAGTTCTCTACGAATCCGGGGAACGCCGTCGTCGGCGCGGCGCTTCAGCCGGACGGTAGGCTCGCCATGTGGGTCAGCGATAATGGCATTGGAATGAGCGAACCGGAGATCGAGATGGCGCGCAAACCGTTCCATCAAGTGGCGACCTCGCTGGCGCGGGGTCACGGCGGCGCCGGGCTGGGGCTATCGCTGGTCCAGGGCTTCGCCAGCCTGCATAACGCCGAAATGGAAATCGAAAGCGCGCCTTCGGTCGGCACGACCGTGACGATCCTTTTTCCACCGGAACGAATCCTGCGCCCAGGCGAGTCGCGCATGCCCTAAGAGGTCGATCCCGCCCGCAAAAGAGCGCGTTCGCGGAGCAGGAGAAACAGGGGGAACATCGACCCCGCGGGAAGCACCATGCCGAGCGGAATCCAAATCCACGGCAAGCGCATACGCAGCCGCCGCGATTCGATCACCGCGAAGGTGATGGCGGCGAACCCGAGGAAAGCAAGGTCGAGCGCCACCACCGCGGCGCTCCAGCTTTGTCCCAGATCGGCGAAGAAAATCGCCGGCGCGGGTGCGCGGATCGACGCCCAGCCGACGATCAAAAACCCGGCGAAGGAACAGGCGCCCCAGAAGACCTGACGTCCGGTGATCGGAACCGAGAGCCGTTCGGTTTTGTCAGCCATTACCGCGCCCCCTTTCCCGCGTCCGACCGCGCGGTATTATCGGCTGATGCCAAACTGCCTTATGAGATCGTCGAGCCTGATCGTCTCCGTCCGGCCGGCGCGCAGATGAGCCAGACGTTCCTCCGCCATATAGATATCTTCCAAAGCGCAGATGCGTTCGAGGGCGGCTTCGAAGGCGCGGAAATTCTCCGTCCGGCCTGGCGCGGGGGACATGTTAACCAATCGTTCCTCGATCTCGGCGGGCAGTCGAAATGGAGCCATCATGGGGCGATACTCCAAGCTTTTTAGGTTTCGCGCAACGGAATTCAATGAACGCTACGTCAGCCGATCGGGCTACGAATTCCCCTGACGAAGCATGGGATTTGGTCCCTCAAATTCCCGGAATACGCTCGCTGAAAACCGTCTTGTGCGCCCATTGAGGATAGGGGAGCGGCTTGGCGCTCGCATCGTCCAATCGGGCGACTTCCTCGTCCGACATAGTCCATGTGGCGGCGGCGATATTGTCTTTAAGCTGAGCTTCGTCGCGGGCTCCGAAGAGGACGGTCGTAATGCCGGGCTTGCGGAGCAGGTAATTCATCGCGACCTGAGCCATCGTGGCGCCCCGCGCCTCGGCGATCTCGGCCATGGCGTCGGTGATCGCGTCAAGCCGTTCACGCTCGATCCCGCCGGGAGCGCCCGTAAACGCGCCACGCGCGCCCTCGGGATCGGGCTTGCCGCGGCGGAACTTGCCCGTCAGGAGACCAAAGGCGAGCGGACCCCACACGATAGTCCCGACGCCCTGGTCGACCCCGAGAGGCAATAGATCGTTCTCCGCATCCCTGCCCACCAGCGAATAGTAGATTTGATGCGAGATATAGCGCCCCCAGCCATGCCGGTCGGAGATGGCGAGCGCCTTCATGAGCTGCCAGCCGGCGTAGTTCGAGCATCCGACATAACGGACCTTGCCGGCGCCGACGAGATCGTCGAGCGCGCGCAGGGTTTCCTCCAGCGGCGTCAGGCCGTCATAGGCATGAATTTGATAGAGATCGATGTAATCTGTCTTGAGACGCCTGAGGCTGGCCTCGCAGGCCTGGACGAGATGCACGCGCGACGCGCCGAGTTCGTTCGGGCCCGGGCCCATGCGGCCCCAGGCCTTGGTCGCGATCACCACCCGTTCCCGCTTTTCGCGCAGGGCATAGCCCAGTATCTCTTCCGAACGTCCGGCCGAATAAGCATCGGCGGTATCGAAAAGCGTGATTCCGGCGTCGATGCAAATTCCGCATAGCCGCTCGGCCTCGTCCTCGAGAATGCGGCCCATCATGCCGAACATCCCCTCCCCGCCGAAGGTCATCGCGCCGAAACTCAACGCGGAAACCTGGAGGCCGCTTCGCCCCAACAGCCGTTGTTCCATGGCCGAACCCCTCCCTCTTAATTCAATTTTCCATTATCGAAAGCACCATGCCGCCACGAACGACGATCGGCAAGCGCGCATAATCGACCGCTCGGACTAGAGTTTGGATAGACGAAATCACGGCGGCAGATGGGGCAACACTCTTGACTTAATTCCTGCTCGAATGCATTTCGTCGCTCGGTAGCGAAAGCGAGAGGCCGAAACCACTCCATAGGCTGTCATCAGCATCCTGTGTGTCACGGGGCCATAGCGAAATGGGGCGAATAATCCTGTTTCGCGAAAGTCCGCGTCGCCGACCGCACGCGTGCTTTCGCGTGAAACTCGGGTTAGGGTAGCGGGATGATGCAAGCCAGAGGCCTTTACGATCCACGCAACGAGCATGACGCCTGCGGCGTCGGCTTTGTCGCGCAGATCAAGAACCGGAAAAGCCACGCGATCGTGGCTCAAGGTCTGGGCATATTGTGCAATCTGGAACATCGCGGCGCCGTCGGGGCGGACCCTCTGGCCGGCGATGGCGCGGGAATTCTGATCCAGATCCCCGACCGCCTGTTTCGCGACGAAGCCAAAAGGCTGGAATTCATATTGCCGGAAACGGGCGATTATGCGGTCGGCATGATGTTCTTGCCGCGCGACGCGGAAAGCCGGCGCGATTGCGAGGAAGCGCTGGAGAAATTTGTCCGGGCCGAAGGACAGATCATGCTGGGCTGGCGCGACGTGCCGGTGCAGGAAAGCGCGCTGGGCGAGAGCATAAAGCCGAACGCGCCGGTTATCCGACAGCCGTTCATCGGTCGCGGTCCCGATACGCCAGACATCGACGCTTTCGAGCGCAAGCTATTCGTCATTCGCAAGCAGACTCACAAGCTCGTCCGCGAGAATAAACTTGCGGCAGCGGGCTCATTCTATATCGCCAGCCTGTCGACGCGAACCATCGTGTACAAAGGGATGGTCATCGCCGCGCGATTGGCGGCTTTTTATGACGATTTGCGTGACGAGCGGCTGGAATCGGCGCTGGCGCTGGTCCACCAGCGGTTCTCGACCAATACGTTCCCGTCATGGGAGCTGGCGCATCCGTTCCGTTTTCTCGCGCATAATGGCGAGATCAACACGCTGCGCGGCAACATCAACTGGATGATGGCGCGTCGTCATTCGATGACGTCGAAGGTGCTGGGCGACGATTTGGCCAAGCTCTGGCCGCTGATCGGCGATGGCAATTCCGATTCGGCGACCCTGGACAATTGCCTGGAATTGCTGCTCGCCGGCGGTTACAGCCTGCCGCATGCGCTGATGATGATGATTCCGGAAGCATGGTCGGGCAACGACCTGATGCATG
>CAJCJC010000047.1 GCA_903970575.1 Alphaproteobacteria bacterium | reverse complement strand
ATGAGTCGCGGCGTCGCCGTTTTCGACCTGGACCACACGCTGACCCGCCAGGACAGCTTTCCGATGTGGATCGCCATCCTGGTCGGCTGGCGGCGGACATTGCGCGCCTTCGCCATGGCCGGCTTCGCCGTCAGGCCTGGGCGTTCGGATTTGCGGGGCCGCGCCAAGGAAACCATCCTGCGCTGGTCCATCCGCGGCGCCACGATGGCCGAGGCGCAGGCCGCGGGTCGCCTGCTCGGGCAGCGCATCCGCTGGCGGGAAACGATCCTGGCGGCGTTGCACGCACACCGTGAGGCCGGCCGCGCGATCGTGATCGCCACGGGCGCGCCGGAACTCTATGTGGCGCCGCTGCTGCGCGCCGCCGGCATCAAGGCGGACGCGGTGATCGGCACGGGACTTGAGATCATCAACGGCAAGCTGACAGGGCGGCTGGCCGGCGCCAATTGCGTTCGTGACGAAAAAGCCCGCCGCGTCGCCGATTGGTTGGCCGATAACGGCCCCTTCACCGAAACCTGGGGCTATGGCAACCGGCCCCACGACCTCGCCATGCTCGCCCTGACCCAGAACCAGACGATCGTCGAGCGCTTCGGGCACGGGCGCGACCGCGGGGATTGACCCCCTAGGCGCCGCCGTGAAGCTGGGCGATAAAGTCGAGCATTAGAACGCCGTAGAGTAGCGCCAAGATAAGACAGGCGGAAACGAAGCTGGTCGCGCCTTTTAGCCAAGAACGGCGGCGATAGCGCGCCGGATCGTCGATCAACGCGATGCTGCCCAGAACCGGCAGACCGAGTAGCTGCAAGGCGGTTGTGGTCGTGAACGAGCTATCGAGTTGGCTTAGGATAAAGGCCGTGCCGATGCCGGAGCCCAGGCTCGCGACAAAAGCGAGCGAAAGGAAAAGGGCGCGATTAGGACCCGCCGGAATGGACGGCACCTCGGGCGGGTCGATGGTCTTAACGGTGATCTGGTTCCCCGTGCGATCGGCCTGAACGCCGATTTCCGCGGATTCACGGCGCGCCAGCAAATCTTCATAATTCTTTTTCACGACGTCGTAATCGCGATTGAGGTTAACGAAATCCGCCTCCACGGTCGGCGCTTTCCGCGCCTCGTCCTCGAAATGGTCACGGTCCTCCTCCGCCGAGGCTAGGCGACGGCGGAGCGAGGCCACCTGTTCTTCCTTGTCAGCCAGACGGATGGTGAGGTCGCGATATTCCGGATTTTCGATCTGGGCCGGCGTGGGCGCGACGGTCTTTGCGGCGGCGATCGCCTTGACCTTAGCGCTGGCGAGCGCGATCTGATGTTTAAGCGCGATAACGACCGGGTGCTGATCGGTCATGGTCGCCTTGGCTATATCGAGTTGCGCCTTCAACTGCGCCAACCTGATATCGGGGGATGTGGAAAGGCCGGCGCCGTTGACCGGCGTCGGCACGACCGGGGCCGGATTGAAACGCGGCAATGCGTCCCTTTGTTTAATCAGATCGTCCCGCTCGGCGATGGCGTCCGCCAAATCCTGCGTGATTTGCACCACGTCGGCCCGCGCCTGTTCAAGTTGCGAAACCCCGTCGCCGTTGGGCAAGAGATCGTAATAGCGGGTTTGGAATTCCGCCTTCTTGCGCTCGTCATCGCGCAGAATGGACTCCAGCCTGTCGATCTCCGTCTGAAGAAAACGCTGCGCGCTGTCGATATCGGAATTCGAATCGCGCGCGCTGGACTCCATGAAGAGCGACAATAAATTCGAGACCACGCTTTCGGCCAATTGCGGGTCGGAGTTCATATAGCTGACGGTGAAAAGATTACGCGATTGCAGTTTGATCGTGATGTTCTTTTGCAGCGCCGCCACCATCATGTCGCGATCGGCCGGATCGCGAACCTGCATGTCCAGATCGGTCATGCGAATGAGTTTTCGCATATTGGTGTTGCTCAGCATCGTGCGCTGAAGGCGGTCAAGACGCTGGTCGACATCCGTGTCGAGTGCGATCCCGTTCAACAGCGGGGTCAACGCCTCGTCCGAGTTCATATAAACGCGGGCGGTCGCTTCATAGTAATTCGGCATGCGGGCGATGACCAAGCCGCTCAGGGCGAAAACAAGCCAAGAGATGCCCACCGCATACCAGCGGCGACGCCAAAGCGCGTGCAGAGAATGAAAAATCAAAACCCTAAGTTCGTTCATCTCGGACTTAAGCTATGAACCCAACGACAGGAGATGTGGGAATTACGAATAGCTTAACAAGACGGCCTTGACGGCGCCGTTTGCTGTCCTCCAACAATTGGCTTGCGATGGCGAAACGGGGGGGGGCGAAACGAGGGCGGGTTTCGCCCCCGCATGCGCGTCGTCTGTCGATCGAGGCTAATTCGACGCGGTTTGCACAAGCACCGGCTGGTCGCGATAAAGCGCGGGAAACAGCTTCTTCAGCGCTTCGACCTTTGGCAAATCGTTATAAACGATATAAAGCGCGCGCGGGTTCAGCGTCAGATAATTCTGGTGATAATCCTCCGCCGGAAAGAAGCCCTTGAACGGCTCGACGGCGGTGACGATCGGCTTATGGAACACCCCCGCCTTGTCAAGTTGGGCGATATAGGCCTCGGATACCTGCTTCTGCGCATCGCTTTGCGGGAAGATCGCGGATCGATACTGCGTGCCTTCGTCTGGACCCTGCCGGTTGAGCAGCGTCGGGTCCTGCACCACCGAGAAATAAATCTGGAGCAGTTTGCCGTAACTCACCTTGCGCGGATCGAAGGTAATCTGGACCGATTCCGCATGGCCGGTATCGCCGCCGCTGACGATCGGATACCGCGCCGTGGCGCGCGCGCCTCCCGAATATCCCGAGACGGCGTTGGTCACGCCCGCGACATGCTGGAACACGCCTTGGACGCCCCAGAAGCAGCCCCCGGCGAGAATAGCGGTTTCCTCCGCTGGAGCCGCGGCCGCCGGTTCGTCCAGCGCGGGCGCGGGAACGACGACGGCGCCGCTTTCCGCCAGGGCCGGTAAACGCCACATCAGAACCGCGGCCGAAGCCAGAGCCAGGAAGGCAAGATTCTTCAAGCCGGGAAATGCAAGGAAGCGCCGGGCATTCGGACGATGAAAACGCATGGTGATTTTCTTTGGAATGGTGAAGGAGATGGCCAAAATCCGCTGGAGACTCAGGCCTGGGTAAAATTCAACGCAACGCCGTTCATGCAATAGCGCAGGCCGGTCGGCTTCGGGCCATCGTCGAAGACATGACCCAGATGGCCGCCGCATTGTCTGCAATGCACCTCTGTACGCGCCATCATGAAGGAATTGTCGCGGGATTCGCCGACCGCGTTTTCCAGCGGTCGCCAGAAGCTGGGCCATCCGGTGCCGCTGTCAAACTTGGTCGTGGACGAGAATAGCGGCAGCGCGCACCCCGCACAGCTAAAAATTCCATCCCGTTTCTCGTGATTGAGCGGGCTGCTAAAGGGCGGCTCCGTCCCTTCGCGGCGCAGAATGTCATACTGGCCGGCGGTCAAGAGCTTGCGCCATTCGGCGTCGCTATGCGTGACCGCGAATGTCTCCGCGTCCGCGGCCGTCGCCCCCTGTCGCGCAAAACCCACAAGACTGAGACCGAGAGCTGTCCGGCCGCCAAGATTCAATAATTTTCGTCTGGTCATGCTCATATCCATCTGTTCCGATCGCTCCAAGGAACTCCGGAGCGTTGGCGCTCCATCCCTATAGTTCGATCCACAAGCGCCAAAGTTACGGGCGATCATGCCGCCATTGGCGATGGCGGATTGTCAATTGCTCATCGATGGCCGCCTGAATAGCGCGCTATAGCCATTTAGCGAGACCTTCCGACCGTCGGCGGACAGGCGACGATATCGATGGGCGCGCGCTGCTTGGCGGCGAACTCCGCGGCGCCTTCCGCCAATGGCGCCGGTAGGCGCGCGAAGGCCAGGCCTTCAGGCACGGCAGGAATTTGGCCGACGAGTTCGGCCAAGCGCGACATATTATGCGGCTCGGAAACGTCAGCGACCAGTTTTCCCGCAAGGCGATTGTCGAAGGCTGGGCCGGCCACCCAAACCATCGGCTGGGCCAGCGTCGACGTGGCCGGGACGCCGGCATAGGTTCCTGCTGGAATGGCTCCAACCTCGAATACCGGCAGCCGATTCAGTACATTTGCGCGCTCCGGGCTGTCGGGAAGCGACATCAGGGTGAATCCCTGATCGATCAACCCGCTGATCGACCTGTCATAAACATGGCCGAGAAAAATACCGATGCTGGCCGCACCGCCCCTCAGGGCCGCCAACGCCTGGGCCGGGGGCAGGCGCAGTACCTTGAGCCTGGTCCTCGACACGCCATAAGCGTCCAAAAGCGCGTCCGTCAGCAATTCGGAATCCGTGCCCGTCACGCCCGTTACAAGTGTCTTCCCCGCCCAATCCCGCGGCCGGACGACAGCCGGAATGACGCTCCGCACCACGATATAGAGCGGCTGCCGATAGAGGACCTTGAGGATCGAGAGCGAGGCGGCGGGAGTTCCGGCCTGGGCCGCGCAATGCGCGCCAAACACCGGATTGGCGGGCATGACGGCGGTGGCGATCCGGCCATCCAGCAACGCCTTCAGCAAAGAAGCGGAATCATCATAGGTCTGCGCGCCAGCCACGACATTTGGAACGCCGCAGGCCGCTGTCGGGTCGCAATCGGGCAGGCCAGGCGGGCGAGACACGATTTCCGCCAGAGCCGAACTCCAGCGAAACGCGGCGCTTTCCGCGAGACCGCCGCCGATCGTAAGCTGAATGGGGTCCTGCGCAGGCCTTGGGGCGGCGTCGACCGTCGCGGCCGCCAACAACGACGCCCACATCGCAAGGCACACACCAACCGCTATCCTTACTGTGCGCGCCACGCCCAATCTCCCATCAACTATCGAGGAACCTATAGACGTCGTTCCCGACCGACCACAAGCAACCACGCCACCCTTGCGGTTTTATGAAGCGCGCGGGTTTTTTGTCAGGCGCGACGATGGCGGGATCATGGCAGCGGAAGGAAAACATATTGGGCGCCCGCTGGCGCCGCCTCACGCGAACGATTAAAGTCCCGCGGGTAAAATAGGTCGGAAATGAGGGAAGAATGCTACTGGATTACTGGCAGGTTATCGCCCTGGCGCTTCTGCAGGGCGTCACCGAGCTTTTCCCCGTATCGAGCCTTGGCCATGCGGTTATCCTGCCCGCGATCCTGATATGGCCGATCGATCCCAAGGGACAGGGATTGCTCCCCTTCCTGGTCATCTTACACCTCGGCACCGCGCTCGCTCTGCTGACATTTTATTGGCGCGAATGGCGGAAATTGCTGCTGGGCCTAGTTGGCCAGGGCGACAAAGCCGAGGTGGCGGCGATGCGCCGACAGATAGCGATGCTTGTAATCGGCACCCTGCCCGCCGCGATCGTCGGCGCGGCCTTTAACAAGATGTTCCGCGAAAAATTCGGCGTGCCGAGTCTAGCGGCGCTCCTCCTGATGGTGAATGGGATTATCCTTTTTATCGGCGACCGCCGCCATCGGCTGAAATCCGGGGGGGCGAACGGCGAGGCTGGGAAGACCATCGCCGACCTGACAGTCTGGGATGCGCTGATCATCGGGATCGCGCAATGCGCGGCTTTATTTCCCGGCATCTCGCGCTCCGGCGCCACAATCGTCACCGGTCTCGGCCGAAAGCTGAGCGCCGAGGCGTCCGCGCATTTCTCGTTCCTACTGGCGACACCGATCATCGGCGGGGCGGCGATGCTGGAAATCCCCAAGCTGCTGCATGCGATGCATACGGGCCATGCCGATTCGGATTACCTGACGAAATCGATCGCGGGCGGGGTATTGGC
>CAJCJC010000046.1 GCA_903970575.1 Alphaproteobacteria bacterium | reverse complement strand
CGGCCTCGCGCAGCGCGTCCCGCAATTCGCCGATGCTCCAGCGCACGTTCAGGCCCACGATCACCCCGCCGATCCACGGCGTCGCGATCAGCGTCTCGGTATAACGGTCGGAATTGTCCATGATCGCCGCGACCCGATCATCCGGCCCGACGCCCAGCGATTTCAGGCCGCCGCCCAGCCTGATGACGCGCTGGTGGAACGCCGCCCAGGTCTGGCGCCGGTTCTGGAAAATCAGCGCGGTATGATCCGGCCTGATCTGGACCGCCCGGCGCAAAAGATATGACAGCCCCATCTTTCCTCCCTTAGCCCGGCCTTGAGCGGCCTTTTTATCGCTTCAGCAATTCGCCGCTGATGATCAGCTTGCGAATCTCCGTCGTGCCGGCGCCGATTTCCAGAAGCTTGGTGGCGCGGAACAGCCGGTTTATTTCGGACTCCCAGATATAGCCCGATCCGCCATGGATTTGCACCGCCTG
Organism: Alphaproteobacteria bacterium; assembly: GCA_903970575.1. Classification (GTDB taxonomy): domain Bacteria; phylum Pseudomonadota; class Alphaproteobacteria; order BOG-932; family Roseiterribacteraceae; genus BOG-932. Next base: position 3,549 of record CAJCJC010000046.1, on the reverse strand, counting down.
ATCCAGCACCTTGTTCATGGTCTCGGCGGCGTACATCACCGACGCCGCGGTCAGCGCGTGGATTTCGCCCCGCCCGCCATCGCCGATTTCCAGGTGATTGGCCGCGGCCAGAACGCGGTAATTGAACGCGCGCATGGTCTCGACCCAGACGTACATGTCCGCGAGCTTGGACTGGATCATCTGGAAGCTTGCGATCGGCTTGCCGAATTGTTCGCGGGTCCGGGCATAGTCGATGCAGAGATCGAGCGCCCGCTCCGCGACGCCGAGGCAGATGGGGGAGATCATCGCCCGTTCGAGGTCGAGGCCGCTCATCACGATGGCGACGCCCCGGTTCTCCTCGCCGACCAGATTCTCGGCGGGCACGCGGCAATCGTCGAACACCAGCTCGGCGGTCTGGCTGCCGCGAAACCCCATCTTGGTCAGCTTTTGCGCAACCCGGAATCCCGGAAAATCCTTTTCCACGATGAAGGCCGAAATGCCGTGCGCGCCTTTGTCGGGCGCCGTCTTGGCGTAGACCAGCAGCACGTCGGCGACCGGCCCGTTGGTGATGTAGATTTTGGTTCCGTTCAGAACGTAATGATCGCCAACGCGCCGCGCCGTCGTGCGCATCGAGCCCAGCGCGTCCGATCCCGCCCCTGGCTCCGTCAGCCCCAGCGCGCCGGTCAGCGCGCCGGAGCATAGCCCCGGCAGGTATTTGCGCCGCTGCGCCTCGTTGGCGTTGCGGTAGATGTTGTTGGCGCAGAGATTTTCATGCGCCACCCAGGACAGGCCGAGCGCATGGTTCCAGCGGGAGAACGCCTGGAGCACCAGCCCGCTGGTGAAGAGATCGCCGCCCACCCCGCCATAGTCGGGCGGCATGGTGATGCCGAAATATCCGTCCCGCCCCAGCTTCGCGAAGGCCTCCGCCGGCCACCATTCCTCGTCATCCATGCGGCGCGCGAGCGGGTACAGCTCGTTGCGGGCGTAGAGATCGGCGGCGTCCAGGATTTGTCGCTGATCCTCCGATAGATCGAAAAAGGACGCCGCGTTCGCGTAAGCGCCGGCGGGCATTGCATCGAAACTCATCGGTTTCCCCAGGAGCGGCTCATGACCGCCAGTTATGAGGCGAAAATTAGTGAGCCGCACTCATCATGTCCACCGGTTTCGCGATTGCCGCAGTGTCAGGGCGTGTGGTAACGCCTATGATAGTTATTAATTTTAGAGACTTCGCGACAGAGAAGCGGAATGAGTATAGCTCATAAATGGAGTTTTCATTTTCGTCATTGCTCCTCGCAATGACGGATGCGCATAAGGCCCCCGCATGCTGAAGAAAATCCTGATCGCCAATCGGGGCGAGATCGCCTGCCGGGTGATCCGGACCTGCAAGCGGTTGGGAATCGCCACCGTCGCGATCTATCATCATGAGGATCGAATGGCCCCGCATGTCGGCCTTGCCGATATCGCGGTCCAACTTAAGGGCGACGTTCCGACCGCCTCCTATCTCGATCAGGCGCAGATCATCGAAATCTGTCAGGCGCAGGGCGTCGACGGGCTGCACCCGGGCTATGGCTTCCTGTCGGAAAACGCGGATTTCGTGGAAAAGGTGATCGACGCGGGCATCGTTTTCATCGGCCCCGACGCGGCGAGCATGCGGCTGATGGGCGACAAGATACGCTCGCGGGTTTTCGCCGCCGCGCATGGCGTGCCGGTCGCGCCCAGTGCGACTCAAGATGGCGCTATCCAGGACGGCGACCTCGACAATTTCCTGGCCAAGGCCGAGGCGGTGGGATTTCCGCTGTTAATCAAGGCGTCGGCCGGCGGCGGCGGCAAGGGCATGAAGATCGTGCGGAGCGCGGCCGAACTCCGGGACCAGATCGCCACCGCCGCCAGCGAGGCGCAGCGCTATTTCGGCGATGCCCGTGTCTATGCCGAGCGGCTGGTCGAATTGCCGCGCCATATCGAGGTTCAGGTTTTGGGCGACGGGCAAGGCGATGTGGTTCATCTGTTCGAGCGCGAATGCTCGCTTCAGCGCCGTTATCAAAAAATCGTCGAGGAGTCGCCGGCCCCGAACCTACCCGCCGGCCTCCGCGACCGCATTTGCGACGCCGCCGTCACGCTCGCGAAGGCGGCCAATTATAAGAACGCCGGCACCATCGAGTTTATACTCGGGGCGGACGGGGAATTCTACTTTCTGGAAATGAATACGCGGCTTCAGGTCGAACATCCGATCACCGAGATGGTGGTCGGGGTCGATCTGGTGGAGGCGCAACTCAGGATCGCGGCGGGCGAGGGGGTACCGTTTCGTCAGGAGAATCTCAGCCAAACCGGCTGGGCGATCGAATGCCGCATCAACGCGGAGGAGCCGGAGAAGGATTTTCGCCCCGCGATCGGCCGCATCGCCTTGCTGCGCACGCCGAGCGGCGAAGGCGTCAGGTTCGATGGGGGCATCGTGGAGGGGCAGGCGGTGACGCCCGCGTTCGATTCGATGCTGGCGAAGCTGATCGCTTACGCCCCGACCCGGCATGAGGCGGCGGCGCGGATGGAACGCGCGCTGACCGATCTGGCGCTTGTGGGCGTACCGAACAATATCGATTATCTGACGCGAATCATGGGCAACGCGGCGTTTTTGGCAGGCAATCTCCATACCGGCTTTTTGGCGCAGGAGGCGACGTCGCTGGCGTCTCCGGAGCCTGGGCAGGCGGAGGAACTGGCGGCTATCCTCGCCGCCGCGTTCCTGGATCCCGATTTCAAGCGCATCGCGCGGGAAATCCCCGAGCCCCACGCCTCCATCGGCTTTTGGCGGAATTGAGGGCGAAGATGAGTAACAACCTCCGAGCGCCTCCCCCCTTGAGGGGGAGGTCGGCGCGCTTTCGCGCCGGGTGGGGGGTAGTCCCTCCGCCCAGCCGGCGTCAGCGAGATGGCGGCGCCACACCCCCCACCCGCCCCTTCGGGGCGACCTCCCCCTCAAGGGGGGAGGCGCTTTTTCAAGGGGCATGCGATGCCGTATGAAATGCTGCTCAACGAGCGGGATGTCGCGCTCGATATCGCAGGCCGCCGTCCAGCGCTGCAAATCCGATATGGCGACGCCATTCATCAAGTCGCCGAGGAGTCCGCGCAGGGCTCATTCACCGTCACCGTCGACGGCCGGGAATTCAGCGGCTTGCGCGCTCAGGTCGGCGATGAAGTGTATGTCCGGATCGGGGCGCGGACGTTTGTCGTCGGTCTGCCGCAGGCGCGGCTGAGGGCGCAGTCAAAGGGTAAAGGCGCGGACGAGTTGCGCGCCGATATGCCGGGTACGGTGATCGCGCATCACGGCGCGGCGGGGCAGGCGGTCAAGGCCGGCGACCGGCTGATCACCATCGAGAGCATGAAGCTCCAGGTTTCGCTGGTCGCCCCGCGCAACGGCGTCATCGAGAAATACCATGTCCCGGCCGAGACCGCGTTCGAGCGTGGCGCGCTCCTGGTCTCCTTCCTCGCCGAAACGCTGCCCGAAGCTTCGAAGGCCTCCTGATGACCATCCTCAAATCGTCGCTCAACACGAGCTCCGAAGAATTCCGCACCCGCTACGTC
>CAJCJC010000045.1 GCA_903970575.1 Alphaproteobacteria bacterium | reverse complement strand
ATCATGCGTCTCCAGCGGAGTGGCAAGAGGGAATTCGGAGGATGTTTGTCGCGCGCGTGCGACGTAACTCTAGATATTGATCGCGACTCGGAACTTTCCGCGTCCGACTCGGATAGCGCTCTCAACATATTGTGCGCGACCGCGGGCGGCGCGAGGGCAATTGATGGCTATTTGTCGGCATCGACGCCCTTCAGTCCACCACGGCGTCTATATCTGGTGGCCGTTCGATGAACGTTGCGAGAGCGACTCGGCCAGACCTACAAGATTTAGAGATTTGTCACGCTGGCGGCGCCGTTGGCCGGCTTGTATATTATTTCCGGTTTGGATCGGGACCAGTTAGAAAGGGTCGGGAGTCGAGATGTCCTATTATACCAAAGTGCTGTTGCCGGACGAACAGGTTCGCATCGTCGCGCGGCTGCACTGGGCTATCTTTCTGAAATCTTGGATGTGGTTCGCCCTCGCCGCGGCGGCCGGAGCCTTTGCCGCCTATCTCTATCAGGCCCAATCGTCCTCTCCTCAGGAACAAGGCATCCCCGCGATGGTCGCCGGCGTGGCGGCGCTGTTTTTCCTGCTGCTGGCCTTGGGGTCGCTTCTATCGGCCCTTATCAGGCGCGGATCGACGGAAATCGTAGTGACCGACCGCCGGATCATTTTTAAGGAAGGCGTCCTTCGCCGCCGCACCATGGAGATGAACATGAACAAGGTTGAGACCGTCGATGTGGTGCAAACCATCGCCGGCCGCATCCTTAATTTTGGCGCCGTGCTGATCCGTGGCGTCGGCTCAAGCTATGAACCGATCGGCATGGTGGCCGACCCGCTGGCGCTTCGAACGGCGATCGTCGCACAGTAGTCGCCCGGTAAGCGGCGCTCAACAGGAACTACGGACCCGGGCCGCTGTGGATAGCTGTTGCGCGCTTGCATCACTGAATAATGAATCATGATCCGCAACTCATTTTTTTGCTGGCGGCGGCGCTGCTTTCCGGTAATCAGAGGGTAACTGGCTCGTGCGGTTGTAGTCGGCTGGGTTTAGGGCGGGCGCGCGAACGGCAATAAATCAATTGAGTGGCTTTCAACAAGCGCCGCTCGTGAATGGGAAGGAAATCAAATGACATCGAGATTGATGCTGGCGCTGTGCGCCACGACTGCGGCTCTGGGATTCTCCGGAGTGCGGGGCGTCATCGCGCAAACCGCTCCGACGGCGGCTTCGGCCGATACGGGCCTGGAAGAAATCGTCGTGACCGCTCGGCGCCGCGAAGAGCGGGTTCAGTCAATCCCGCTCTCCATCACCGCGTTCAGCCAGGCGGATATCGAAAAAGACCATATCGAAAAGGTGACCGACCTTGAGCGCGCCGTCCCCTCGCTGTCGATCAGCATCAGCCAGTCGGACGCAAACGCGCCCTATTCGAGCCAGACCCGCCTGCGCGGCCTGCCGGGCTCCGTGGTCTATTTTGCCGACGTGCCGCTCGGCAGCGTCGATTACGCGGCCACCACCGGCTTGACCCACGGCGTGTCCACTGGATTTTACTATGACCTTGACAATCTCGAAGTCACCAAGGGTCCCCAGGGCACGCTGTTCGGCAAGAACTCGATCGGCGGTCTGATCTCGATCTCGCCGAAGAAGCCGACAGACGACTTCGAAGGCTATCTCCAGCTTACGTACGGCAATTACAACGACAAGGAATTCGAAGGCGCGGTCAATATCCCGATCATCGCCGACAAACTCCTTGTGCGGATCGCCAGCGAAGGGCAGCTGCGCGACGGCTACACCAAGGATTATTTCACTGGCAAGGAGTACGACAATCGCGATGACCTGTCATGGCGCGTCGGCGTAACCCTCCGCCCGACCGACGATATCGAGAATTATTTCATCTACGACGGCTATTATCAGGATACCAACGGGTCCTCCACGATCGCCAGATATGTGAAGCCGAAGCAGGCCCTGGCCGCCATTCCTATTCCGGGCGTGGGAACGTTTCCGCTGACCTTGGGCTCCGGACCCAGCTATTTAGGATTGTTCGGGCCCAATGCGGCCGCGACGGCCTATGCAGGAATACTTGCCGGAGGCTTCTCGTTCTATCCCAACATCGCCCAGGCTGTCGCCGAACAGCAACAACTTGGCGCCCGGGTCGAATACGGCCATTCGATCCAGGGCATCGGCAAGGATTATTTCTATGGCTTCACCAACACCACGACCTGGGACCTGAACGACGACTTGCTGGTCAAGAACATCGCCGCCGCCCGCATATTCAAGCAGATGGCGACGACCGACGATTTCGGCGCCGGCCAGCTGCCCGTTCTCAGCATCGGCATTCCCGGCAATGAAAACCAATGGGGCGACAACTCGATCCAATACACCGAGGAACTGCAGCTGCAGGGCAAGGCGCTGGACGAAAAGTTGAGCTGGGTGGTCGGCGGCTTCCTCGAATACGACGGACCGCTCGGCGACACGCTGCTGCCAACCACAACACTCGGCAGCACGGTCTATTACCATTTCAACAACTCGGATCGCAGCCAGGCCGCGTTCATCCACGGCACTTACGATCTGTCCGATTATGTCGACGGCCTCAAATTCACCGCCGGCTATCGTTACACCTGGGATTATGTCAGCGAGCAGGAGCGCGCCACCAGCGGCGGCGACGCGATCACGAGGAACGCGAACGGCACGCCGGCCAATTGCGCCGAAGTGATCGGTTTCGACCTCAACTGCAATGCCTCCGCCGCCGGCAATTTCAGCTCCTATGGCTGGAATCTTGGGTTGGACGAGCAACTGACGCCCAGCACGCTCCTTTATGTCCGGTCGGGCAACGCCTATCGCCCCGGCGGTTTCAACCTCAACGTCTCGCCGAGCGAAGAAAAGTTCCAGCCGGAGCACGTGACCGACGTCGAGCTTGGGGTGAAGACCGATTGGGATCTGTTCGGGGTTCACGCCCGGACCAACGCCGACGTCTATCACACCGATTACAAGAACATTCAGATTCAGGAACTGGTCCAGACGGTTGGCCCCGCCGGCACGGCGGTCAATTCCGCGTATGAGAACGCCGCCAGCGCCTATCTGGAAGGGGCCGAACTGGAGGCGGCGATCGAGCCTTACAAGGGCCTCACCGTCACGCCGCACGCGTCTTATATCTACACCCATTACAACCAGTATCCGACCCAGTTCAGCAACGGGGTCGCCAGCCCGCCCTTCCTTTATCTGCCGAAGCTTCAATATGGCGTCACCGGCACGTATCACCTGCCGCTCGACGAATCGGTGGGCGACGTGGCGTTTTCCGCGACCTACACCTGGACCGGGCATCAGTATGACAACGTGGAAGGGGGCGAAATTTACCCGATCACGTCGTCCTATGATCAGGTGGACGTCCGCGCCGACTGGAAGAATTTCCTCAACTATCCTGTCGACCTCGCGTTCTTCATGACCAACGCGCTTAACACCACGCACATCGTGGGCGTCTTCCCGATCTACGCCCAGATCGGCTTTACGTCGGTCGTCTATAACGAACCGCGGATGTTCGGTTTCTCGGTGAAGTACCGTTTCGGTCCGGGCGCGGAGCCGGAAGCGCCTGAAACGCCCTATACGCCGCCGCCGGTCGCCGCGCCGGCCCCGGCGCCGTCGGTCGCCCACAGCTACATGGTGTTCTTCGACTTCAACAAGTCGGATCTCAGCCCGCAGGCCATCGCGATCGTCGATCAGGCGGCCAAGAACGCCGGCCCGGCCAAGGCCACCGAGCTTACCGTGACCGGCCACACGGATACCGTGGGCTCGGACGCCTACAACATGCGCCTGTCGCGCCGACGCGCGGAATCGGTCGCGGCCGAACTCGAAAAGATGGGGATTGCGTCCGGCGAGATTGAAATCGTCGCCAAGGGCAAGCACGATTTGCTGGTCCCGACCAAGGACGGCGTGCGGGAACCGCAGAATCGCCGGGTCACAATCGTGTATGGCGGGGCCGCCGCGTCGTAACGCGACGTCTTTCCAGCGCCCTGAAACGGCGTCCTCTTATCTGAGGACGCCGTTTTTATTCCCGCCCGACGCGGCGGTCTTCGGGAACAAGCCGCGCCGTATCAGCTTGGCGTAGGCGGACATCACGTAATTCGGAACCCCGGAATTGCTGGCGCGGGCGTATTCTCGCGCCAGATACGCGCGGGCGCCCAAAAGAATATGGACGATAGCTTCGAGCTCTTGGTCCGAATAGCCATCGGGATCGCCAGGATCGAAGCCGCGCTTTAGAATCTGCACATAGCCGTCGACGATCGCTCCGATATGCCTGCGATAACCTTCGGGCGCGAACATCTCGGCTTCATTGACGACGCGGAAAAACTCGGGCGCCTCGGCCAGGACATCGAAAAAGGCTCCGCAACGCTCGATTTCCAGGTCCTCCTCCGACAAACCGGAAATGTCGCGCACCCTGACAGCCGCCGCTATCTCATTTGCCACCGCTGGCAAGAGTTGGTCCAGCAAGGCCTGGCGCGTTTCGAAATGAAGATAAAATGTTCCCTGGGCGACTTCCGCCTCCGTCGTGATTCGCGCTACGGATGCTTCGGCATAGCCGTATTTGCCCACGATCTTGATAGCCGCCGCGAAAAGCCGGCGTCTCGCGTCTTCGTGTTTTTCGATCCGGCGGGGCCGCGCCGGTCGCCGCCTGTCGCTTGGCGACTCCAGATACTCCTGGCGCATGATTCGCTTCCCCCCTTTTCCTCCGCCTTACGATGAGTCGGAGACCTAGAATTGGGAGATAGCCTAGCAGGAATTTTACCTAGGTCACGTATTGTTTCGAATAGACCAACCGTAGTTCAATTCGGTTTTCGATAAAGCGCGTTTCGGCGCCGCATCAGGCGTTGGCCGCCGTTCCCGAGCCAAGCCTCTCCAATATGGCCCGGCGTTCGAATTTTGAGAATGTCTTCCAATTCTTGATCTCGGCCTTCGTGCGCAGGCATCCTTTACATAGCCCCGTCGCCTTATCGATCTTGCAAATATCGATGCAAGGATTCTTGGCCTTTTTCTTGCTCATCTTCCGAAGACCCGGCGCGGCGGATCGCTGATGGGAATTGAAGGTAAGCCCACCGGCGATCCCAGCCGTCAACCCTGAGTATGAGCCTCCAGGAACCACAGCGACTTATCGAGCGCCCTGGAATAAGCAGTGAAGATGTCCGCCGTGTCCGCATCGCCGGCCTCATCCGCTTCGGCGATGGCCACGCGAACGGTATTCGCGGTTTGGGAGTATCGTTGGATCAAAGCCGCCAGATGGTCCTCGGATTTGTAAATGTCGGTCGGATACGCGGGCAGCGTGGATTTATGCGACACGGCCTGGCTCGTTCCAAGCGCCGTGCCACCCAACTGAACCACGCGCTCTGCCATTGTATCGACATGCGTATCGAGTTCGGTACGGAAACCATCGATCATCTCATGCAGCGCGATGAATTGTGGCCCCTTGATGTTCCAATGGGCCTGCTTGGTCAAAAGCGCGAGATCGATCGCCTCGGCAAGACGTGCGTTCAAAAGCTCGACCGCCACTGTTTTGGCGTTCGAATTCAAATCATTTCCGGTCGCATGCAAGTTCATGGGGCATTCCTCGGATATTTCGGTCGCGGAAGGACCATACACATGGTTATCGTCCGCGGAAGGTCAACACGAACCTGTCATTAGACATGATGTTCAATGGCCCTTCAGGCCAAGCGTGTTGTCAGGGTTATGGTTTCTGGATATGCCGAAA
>CAJCJC010000044.1 GCA_903970575.1 Alphaproteobacteria bacterium | reverse complement strand
ATGAAAATCCGGCCCGTACCAGGATGCGATGCCGGTTTCATCGTAATTCCAGTCCTCCGCCGGGGTATAGATGACGCCATCGATCTCGTAGGGTTGCCCGACCTTATAGTAACCCCGCTCATTGGAGGTGGTGACCGAATGACGAGCCCCGCTGCTTGATTCCTTGGTTCCCGCGCAACCGGATGCCGCGATGCAGGCGATCGCGGCGAGAATTATGCGGAGTCGGACCGTCATCGGGCGCCCTTCAGTCAATTGCCGATGGCGTCGCCAAGAAGACATACGGCAAGCGCGAAATAGGTCGAGTGGTTCCACTTCATGATTGTCCTGAAATTATCATAGACGAGGAAAGCCCTCCCCCCGGTCCCGTCCGGCGCTATGATCGAAGCCTCGATCTGGCTGGGCGGCAATGCGCCCCCATCCAACCGGCGAACGCCCGCGCGGGCCCATTCCGCGACGGATTTTTTCACGGGCAATCCGATCTGGCCATCGTCGAAGCGCGCCGGAAGTTTGACTTCCCGCCCCCAGCTTTCGTCGCGCTTCCAGCCCAGCTCCGCCAGATAATTGGCGGCCGACGCAAAGACGTCGCCCGTGTCGGACCAGATATCCGCCTCGCCATGGTGGCTGTAGTCGACCGCGTATTTGAGATAGGTGGATGGCATGAACTGGGTTTGCCCCATCGCGCCCGCCCAGGAGCCCTTAAGCTCATCCACCGTGAATTTGCCCCTCGCGAGGATTTTGAGGGCGCTGATCAGCTCGGCGCGGAAGAGGTCGGGCCGCCGCCCATCATAGGCCAGCGTCGCCAGCGCGTCGACAATACGGAACTTACCCATCGACGCGCCATAACCGGACTCCACGGCCCATAGAGCCATGATGATCTTGGCGGGAACGCCATAACGGTCGCTGACACGCCGCAGCAAGGCGCGGTTCTCCGTCTTGAGCTTCCGTCCCCGCTCGATCCGCGCGGGAACCATCACATTGGCGAGATATTGATTGAAGGTGAGCGTGGATTCGGGCTGCCGTTGGTCGAGCTCCAGGACGCGCTGCTGAAGCGTAACCGCGCCCAGCGCCGTATCGGCCGTGGCCGCTGGCACGCCTTGCGATTCGGCGTCGCGTTTCAGCTCGGCCAGCCATTGGGGAAAATCCGCGCCGGCCGCGAACGCGGTGGGTCCGCAAGCCAGCAGCAGCAGGAGCAGTGGAATGGCATGCAATTTCATCGAGACATCCGCTGCTGCAGGGTAATGGCGCCGGAGTGAACGGAGGTAAGCGTCCAGGTCGACGACTCGCCTTATCTGGCGTCATGATAGGCCGCATGCTTGTCCGATAGGGAATATATGACAAGGCTGGCCGCCGCATCGAGGCGATTTATTCTATTGGCGGCTGCGGCGGTCATCGCCGGATGCGACATCGGCCTTGAGCCCAGGATCACGAAAGGCCAGAACGCCGAATTGAACGGCGACGTCGCCGCCTATCATCTCTGCGTCGCGCATACGGCCGCCACGATCGACGATGGGCAGTCGCCGATCCGGGACGTCGCGACCGCGGCGATGGATCGCTGCCTACCCGTGGCTGCGGAAATCTCAAAACTTCTGGACGGGGCAAAGCTTTCCGACGACGTTAAGTCGCGTTACCTAGAGGAATTGCTTGCGTCCGCGTCGCGGCAATCCGCCATAATGCTGCGTCGTCGGCGCGATCCCGATTGGGACATGGGTTCGATATAAGCTGCTCTTCGCGGGGCGCGCACACCGTTAAACTGTGATATGAACGCTGCGATCCGCCCGATCCGGGCCGGGTCGATCGATCGCTTGTAAGCGATCGATCTTTCATCACATACAGATATGCACATGGGAAGGAGAAACTTCATGTTCAAAACCCTCGTTATCGGGGCGCTTACGGCTTGCGCGCTCGTCTTTGCCGGCCCCGCGGCCGAAGCAAAGAACGTCGTTTACACCGCCGTGCTGGACGGCAAGAGCGAAGTGCCGCCGACGGACAGCGCGGGCATGGGGAAAGCGCATCTTTCCTATAATCCCAAGACGATGAAGCTGACCTATAGAATCACCTATAAGAAGCTAAGCGGGGACGCGGTCGCGGCGCATTTTCACGGCCCGGCCGACCCCGGCGTCAGCGCCGGCGTCGAACTGCCGATCACGGTCAGCCCCTCCCCCATCAAGGGCAGCGAAGTTCTGACCGACGCCCAAGCGACCGATCTCGCCGCCGGCAAATGGTACGTCAACATCCACACCGCGGCGCATCCGGCTGGAGAGATTCGCGGGCAGGTCGTCGCGAAATAAAGGGTCCGGCGGCCTTGCCGCCTTTACAAATCTCCAAGGGGGCCGGCGCCAAGAAGCACGGCCCCCTTATTTATTTTAAATCCGACGCCTGTTATCACGATGCCCAGTTTGGATGGGTGGCCGAGCGGTTTAAGGCACCGGTCTTGAAAACCGGCGTGGGTGCGAGCTCACCGTGGGTTCGAATCCCACCCCATCCGCCATTTCGGTACAAAGCTGGGCACGCCCCTAGTCGGCGATTTTGCGCCATTCGACGCAGCAAGGGTTCTGAGCAGCTCGTTGCGCGATCCCATGATCCTAACTTCGCCTTCCGCCACCTCGACCCGCTGAGCCAAGGCGCGCAGTTGGTCGCGGCGATAGCCGCCGTGGGGGCCGCGCAGGCGTTTGCGGGCGGCGTCAGCGAAGATGCGGAGCTTGGCGGGTGTGATCTCGGGGCCGGCCGCCTGTAGGGCGACGGTAGCGCGCTCTGCATCGGCCTGGGCCTGGGATTTCAGCGCCCTGAGTTCGGCGATGCGCTCCTTGAGCGATTCGTCCTCGATATCGGCCACGCCGCTCTCGATGGCGGCATAGAGCGGCTTGAGGCGCGCCGCAGTCGGCGCAAAAGCCTTCACGCCCATGCGCCCCGATATGCCATCGCCTTCTCGCGAGAGAAAGAACGCCAGCCGCACGGTGTCGGCGTGGAGCGGATCGATCTCCAGCTTCTTCTTGACCTTGGCCCCACACTTTTCAGCGTCCACGACGCGGTAGCCAATGGGCGGCGTGGCCGCGTTGCTAAAATCGATTTTGAATAGGAATTGTTGTCGAAGGCGCATGCGGCCTAAGGCCTGATTAGCAAATCCCCGGAGTGCGGCCTGCGCGATACCGAAGATGTGCCGAATACTCGTTTGATCTCCTGTCAATAACGAAACTTGTATTCAGGCAAATGGAGCGCCATTCGAACCATTATAGATTCAAGGGTTAAATGGGCTTGTTTTAACACCGGGCGATATCGTTGCGGCCTCCCGCGAATGCGTTGTTGTGAGTTAATGCGGCGATTGATACGGTCGCCCTGTTCTGATAGTCATTAACTTGGATGTTTTCGATTGCAGTCTGATTGTATGGGATGCCAACTTTCTTTCCGTTAGGCCGCTACTCGGGCGCAGATGGGTATTGCGAGAGCCAGTCGTTAGCCTGCCTGCACGACGGCGACGGACCGCAGATTGTTTTGGGTGTGCAGAATAACACAGGTTTCGTTACTTCCAGAGATCTTAGCTAGGCCGTGTGGACGGATTTGATAAGGATTAATCCGCAAGCGAAAGCGACGAGCGCGCGGTAGTTGTCGGCGGTTTTCTCGCATCTGAGGGCGATTCGCTTGAAGCGTTTGAGTTTTCCCATGGTTTGCTCGATCCGGGCTCGTGTTTTGTAGAGCTTCCTGGGGAAGAATTTGCGCTTATCCTTATTATTGGACCGGTA
>CAJCJC010000043.1 GCA_903970575.1 Alphaproteobacteria bacterium | reverse complement strand
GCCCAGCGCGGGGGCGAAATCATACAGCTTCTCGACATGCCAGTCCGTATCCGGAACCGCCAGCGCCTCCGGCGTCATCCGCGCCGCGATCTCGGGCGGGATGAAGGTTCCGCAATGAGGAATGCTGATCAACAGCGGCGTCGTCCCCGCCGTGAAGTGGAATGTCTCCCTCATGGCGACATCTCCAAAATCCCGCCGCCTCGCACGATCCGGTGCGCCGGTTTCGCGCCGATCCAATAGCTAAGCTCCGCCGGATGCGACACATCCCACAGCACGAAATCCGCCCGCTTTCCGGTTTCAAGAATCCCCCTGTCGTTCAGCCCCAGCGCCTTGGCCGCGACCCGCGTCACGCCGGACAGCGCCTCTTCCGGCGTCAGCCGAAACAGGGTGCACGCCATGTTGAGCATCAGCAGCAGCGATACCGCCGGCGAAGATCCTGGATTGCAGTCGCTCGCGATGGCGATGTCGACCCCATGCCGCCGCATGGCGGCGATCGGCGGCATGGTTGTATCGCGCAGAAAGTAATATGCGCCGGGCAGCAGCACCGCGACTGTCCCGGCCTCGCCCATCGCCGCGATGCCGGCCTCGCTGGCGTATTCCAGATGCTCCGCCGACAGCGCGCCAAACCGCGCCGCCAGCGCCGCGCCGCCTTGATCCGACAACTGGTCGGCGTGCAGCTTGACCGGCAAGCCATGGCGCCGCGCCGCCTCGAAAACGATTGCCGCTTCTTCCGGCGAGAAGGCGATGCTCTCTGCGAACACATCCACCGCGTCGGCCAGATTTTCGGCGACGATCCGGTCCATCATCGGCCCCGCGACCAAGGCGATATAGTCGCTACTCTGGCCTTCGAAGCCCGGCGGCATGGCATGGGCGCCCAGAAACGTGGTAATAACCGTGGCCGGCAAAGTCGCGCCCAGCCTTCTGGCCACGCGCAGCATCTTGGCCTCGTTCTCGATATCCAGCCCATAGCCCGATTTGATCTCGACCGTCGTAACGCCCTCCGACATCAGCGCCTTGAGGCGGCGCGCGCCGGATTGGTAAAGCTGATCCTCGCTGGCCGCCCGCGTTCGCGTGACGCTGGATGCGATGCCGCCCCCCGCCCGGGCGATCTCCTCATAGGTCGCGCCGTTCAGCCGCATCTCGAACTCCTCGGCCCTGTCCCCGCCGAAAACGAGATGCGTATGGCAATCGATCAGGCCGGGCGTGATCCACCGCCCGCCAGCATCGTGCTGAATCTCACCGCCATCCGGCAGCGCCGCGCGAGGGCCCACCCAGGCGATCAGCCCATCCTTAACCGCGATCGCGCCATCGTCGATCGCGCCATAGGGCCGTCCGTGCGTCATGGTCGCCAGCCGCGCATTCACCCAGACCGCGTCGAACCGGTCCATTTTCACGCCTTCGGACCCATTTTAAGCCTTAGGAATTGTCCAATGTTACAGGGTTGTATATACTGGTTACATGAACCGGTCCACGCCGCCCGAAACACTCTACGCCGCGCCCAGCGCGTTGGTCCAAGGGCGATTTATCGATGACGCGCTGATCGCGGTCGATGATGACGGGGATATCGTTTCCGTGGGTCGGGGCGCCGCGCCGCCTGACGCCATCCGCCTGAAAGGCGTGGTCGTTCCCGGCATGCCGGACCTTCATTCCCATGCCTTTCAACGCGCCATGGCGGGTCTGGCCGAGACGGCAAGCCCGGCAGGCGAGAATTTCTGGAGCTGGCGCGACGTGATGTACCGCTTCCTGGGCCGCCTCTCGCCCGAGGATGTCCAGGCTATCGCCGCCCAGCTCTACGTCGAGTTGCTGCGTCAGGGCTTCACCGCAATCGCCGAATTTCACTACGTGCATAACGATTATTCCGGCGGCGCCTATGCCGACCCGGCGGAGATGTCCCACCGGATCGTCGGCGCGGCCCGAACATCCGGCATTGGCCTCACTTTGCTTCCCGTGCTGTATCAGGCGAGTGGTTTCGGCGGCGCCCCCGCGATGGATGGGCAAAAACGCTTCCTTAAAACCACGGATGACTTCATCGCGCTGGTCGAGACGCTACGGCGGACCTACCGCGACGATCCCCGAATCAAGATCGGCGTCGCGCCCCATTCGCTCCGCGCGGTGGCGCCCGAGGCCCTTCTCGATTGCGTTGAAGCGATCACCGTGATGGACCAGGACGCGCCTATCCATATCCATGTCGCCGAACAAGACCGCGAGGTCAAGGATTGCCTTGCCTGGAGCGGCGAGCGCCCGGTCGAATGGTTGCTTAATCACGCCCCCATCGACCGCCGCTGGTGCCTGGTTCACAGTACCCAAACAACGGGCGACGAGATCGCCCGGTTGGCCAAAAGCGGCGCCGTCGCCGGCCTCTGTCCGTCGACCGAGGCCAATCTGGGCGATGGCGTTTTTCCGCTTTCGTCCTATTTGAAACATCGAGGCCGGTTCGGCATCGGCACCGACTCCAATGTCGGGACCTGTCCGGCTGACGAATTACGCTGGCTCGAATATGTTCAGCGCCTCTTTGCCAAGCAGCGCAATATTTCGGAGGCGAATGACGGCGCCCATACCGGCGCCGGTCTTTATCGCCGCGCCCTCGCCGGCGGCGCCCAGGCGTGCGGCCGCAAGATCGGAGAAATCGCCCCAGGCTATCGGGCCGACTTGGTCGTGCTGGACCCCGAGCATCCCGCTTTGATCGGCCGTCGGCATGAGTCCATGATCGATTCCTGGATATTCTCGGGTAGTGAAACCCCTGTGCGCGACGTGATGGTCGGCGGAAACTGGGTCGTTAAAGACCGCCGACATGTCGCGCAGGATGACGTGCTGAAAGACTACCGACGCTGCATCGCGCGGCTCACCAATGATTAGGTTTGTACTCAACCCGTCGTTGCGAGCGGAGCGAAGCAATCCAGGGTTCCAGGCGCCGGCAGCCTGTATTGCCCCGCTTCGCTCGCGATCACGAAAAAAATGAGAGCTTCTCGATGACAGCCGCATCCCGCCTCGATAACAGCCGCAAGATCGCGTCCCCGCACGGCGCCGTGCTGTCCTGCCTTTCATGGCAGACAGAGGCCGCGATGCGGATGCTGATGAACAATCTCGATCCCGAAGTGGCCGAAAAGCCCGAGGGCCTCATTGTCTATGGCGGCATCGGTCGGGCGGCGCGGGATTGGGCGTGCTATGACGCCATCGTCGCCACTTTGAAAACGCTGGGGCCGACCGAGACGCTGCTGATCCAGTCCGGCAAGCCCGTAGGCGTGTTCGAAACCCACGCCGACGCCCCGCGCGTGCTGATCGCCAATTCCAATCTGGTCGGCAAATGGGCCAATTGGGAGCATTTCCATGAGCTCGACCGCAAGGGTCTCATGATGTACGGCCAGATGACGGCCGGTTCCTGGATCTATATCGGCAGCCAGGGGATCGTGCAGGGAACGTATGAGACCTTCGTCGAGGCGGGCCGCCAGCATTTCGGCGGCGATCTCTCGGGCAAATGGATTCTGACCGGCGGCCTCGGCGGCATGGGCGGGGCTCAACCTTTGGCCGCCACCCTGGCCGGCGCCTCCATGCTCGCCGTCGAATGTCAGCCGAGCCGCATCGAAAAGCGCATCGAGACCGGCTATCTCGACCGGTGGACCGCCGACCTCGACGAGGCGCTCGCCATCATCGCCGAGACCAAGACTCCGGTTTCGGTGGGTCTACTCGGCAACGCCGCCGAGATATTCCCGATCCTGGTCGCCCGCGCCAAGGCGGGCGACGCCCGCGCTCGCCCCGATATGGTGACCGACCAAACCTCCGCGCATGATCCGCTGAACGGCTATCTCCCCATCGGCTGGTCGCTCGACAAGCATGAGAAAATGCGGGAGACCGACGCCGCGCTGACGCAAAAGGCCGCCAAGGAATCGATGGCCGTCCAGGTGCGCGCGATGCTCGATTTTCACCGCATGGGCATCCCCACGGTCGATTACGGCAATAACATCCGCGAGATGGCGAAGGACATGGGCGTCGCGGACGCCTATGATTTTCCCGGTTTCGTGCCGGCCTATATCCGGCCGCTGTTCTGTCGCGGCAAAGGTCCGTTCCGCTGGGCCGCCCTCTCCGGCAACCCTGAGGATATCTACCGCACCGACGCCAGGATGAAGGCGCTGTTTCCGGAAGACCGGGCTCTCCACCGCTGGCTCGACATGGCGCGGGAGAAAATCCACTTCCAGGGCTTGCCGGCGCGCATCTGCTGGCTCGGGCTCGGCGACCGCCATCGGGCCGGCCTGATGTTCAACGAGATGGTGGCGTCGGGCGAGGTGGACGGCCCGATCGTGATCGGTCGCGACCATCTCGATTCCGGCTCCGTCGCCAGCCCCAATCGCGAGACCGAGGCGATGAAAGACGGCAGCGACGCCGTCGCCGACTGGCCGCTTCTGAACGCGCTGCTTAATACCGCCTCCGGCGCCACCTGGGTGTCGATCCACCATGGCGGCGGCGTCGGCATCGGCTACTCGCAGCATT
>CAJCJC010000042.1 GCA_903970575.1 Alphaproteobacteria bacterium | reverse complement strand
CGCTTGTCATTGACGTCGATGACCGTCTCGACCAGCCGGATTGGGCTGCCCTTGTCGGCTGCCGTGCGGGCGAGCGCAAGCGTGTCCTTGGGAAAGCACGAGCCGCCATAGCCTGGGCCCGCATGCAGGAATTTGCGCCCTATCCTGCCGTCAAGCCCGATGCCGCGCGCCACGTCGTGAACGTCCGCGCCCACCTGCTCGCACAGATCGGCGACCTCATTGATGAAGGTGATCTTGGTGGCCAGAAAGGCGTTGGCTGCGTATTTGATTAGCTCCGCCGTTTCCAACGCCGCCATCACGATCGGAGTCTCGATGAGATAGAGAGGCCGGTAAAGCTGCCGCATGACCTGTTGCGCCCGTTCGGTCTCCGCTCCGATGACGATCCGATCCGGCCGCATGAAATCGCCGATCGCCGAGCCTTCGCGCAGGAATTCCGGGTTGGATGCGACGTCGAACTCGGCGTCCGGCCGGGTTTCGCGGACGATCCGCGCCACCTCCCGGCTGGTGCCCACGGGAACGGTCGATTTGGTGACGATCACGGTGTACCCGTCGATCTCGCGCGCGATCTCGGCGGCCGCGGCGTACACGTAACTCAAATCGGCATGCCCGTCGCCCCGCCGGCTGGGCGTGCCTACGGCGATGAAAACAGCGTCCACGCCTTTGACCGCCGCGCCTGTTTCCGTCGTGAAGGACAGCCGCCCGGCCGCCGCGTTTTTGGCGACCAACGCGTCGAGCCCAGGCTCGTAGATCGGGATGATGCCGGCCTTCAGCCTTTCGATCTTCGAAGCGTCCTTGTCGACGCAGATGGTCTCCACCCCAAATTCGGAAAAACAGGCGCCGGACACGAGCCCAACGTAACCGGTTCCGATCATCGCAATCCGCATATTCGCCTCATTCCGCCCGACAATTAGGGTCGAGTCGTTGTCGTTTCCAAAAGCGGTATTAGGACGCTCGCAGTAGGGGTTCGAGCGCCGCGCGCAGCTTGTCGGCAAGGTCGGGACGGCGCAAGGCAAAGGCGATATTCGCCTCTAGGAAGCCCACCTTGTCGCCGCAATCGTAACGCTTGCCCTCGAAGCGATAGCCGTGGAACGGCTGCGTCCCGATCAACTGCGCCATGGCGTCGGTCAGTTGGATTTCGCCGCCCGCGCCGACGCCCGCAATGTTGAAATGGTCGAAAATCTCGGGCTGCAGGATATAGCGCCCGATGATCGAAAGGGTCGATGGGGCGGCGCTCGGATGCGGTTTTTCGACCAGGCCTTTTATCGCGGCGATCCGCCCATCGTCGCTGGCGACATCCAGAATGCCGTAGCGGTTGGTGTGTTCGCGCGGTACGTCCACCACGGCGACGACATTCCCGCCAAGCTCGTCATAGACATCCATCATCTGGCTGAGGCAGGGCCGGTCGGACAGCACGACGTCGTCCGGCAGAAGAATGGCGAACGGTTCGCGCCCGATTACCTGCTGGGCGCACCACACCGCGTGGCCAAGGCCGAGCGGCATATGCTGGCGCGTGAAGTAAAGATGGCCGGAGGCTATCTCGGTTTGCTTCAGAGCCGCAAGTTCCGCCGTCTTGCCGCGCTGCTCCAAATTGCTGTTCAGTTCGGGATTAAGATCGAAATGGTCTTCAAGCACACCCTTGCCGCGGCTCGAAACGAAAACGAACTCCTCTATGCCCGCCGCGCGAGCCTCCTCGACCGCGTTCTGGATCAGCGGTTTGTCGACGAGAGGCAGCATTTCCTTGGGCATCGCCTTCGTGGCGGGCAGGAAACGGGTGCCCAGACCTGCGACGGGAAACACGGCTTTACGAACCGGCACTTGAGCCATCAATATCCTCGGGCGGAATGCGTCGACTGTTCGGGAAAGGTCGCGTCCGTGACGCGGAACGAATAAGGATCGACGCCGCCAAGCGGTAATGCCACACGCGCAAGGGCCGATCAAGCGCCAGCCCAGCCCGGCTATGACCTAACCCGCTTGGCGCCCCTGCCTGCGTACATGGACTGGCGGCGCCAGGATCAGATCGATTAGCGCGCGCGCCTCCTGGCGGCCGGCGATATGGGACATGGCAAGCGGTGGGCCGTCGACCGCGGCGCCAAGATCGAAAAGCGTCAGGCCCGTCAGGAATAATTCCCGGAAGATAACCCGTTCGCCGAAACCGGGCGCCACCCGGAACCCGATCCGCTTCGCGAGTTCGTCGATCGCTTCGCCCATCTCTCGCCTGTTGCGCGCCTCGCTGTGACCCAGTCGGTTGCGCATGACGATCCAGTCGATCGGGGCGCCGCCCGCGAGGGCGCGCTCCTTCCTGCGTTCCCAGACCAGCTCCGCATAGACGCTGGGACCGAGCACGCGCCGTGTCGCCGGATCCACGCGCGCCAGCAAATCGAAATCGATGAAGCTGTCGTTGATCGGGGTGACCAGCGTATCCGCCTTCGCGTGGGCCAACCGGTTCAATTTCGTGTCGCTGCCGGGCGTATCCACGATGACGAATTCCGCGCCGGCGAATTCCGCCAGAGCTGCGTCCAACGCCTCCGCCTCGGCCTTGGCGGCCTCGCCCGAATCGCTCAGCCTACTTTGGGCGATCGCGCCCCGCGCCGGCATCGGCAATCCCTTATGCGCCGCGCGATGGTCCAGATAGCGCGTGAGCGTACCCTGACGGGCGTCAAGATCCAGTGTCGCGACGCTGCGGCCTTGGCGCAGTAACCCGATCGCGACTTGGACCGCCGCCGTGGATTTACCGGAACCGCCCTTTTCATTGCCGAACACGATGATCTTGGGGCCGGTCGGGCTAGTCATGCGCATCCCTGGTCGAACGGGTTGGGTCAGACGGAATGAAAGAGTTTGGCGCCGAGCATCACGGCGCTGCCGACTAGGGAGATATTGATGACGACGCCGATCAGGGACGCGATCGTTCCCACTATAATAACGACGCCATCGCGCTCCACAAAGCCAAGCGCGAGGATGACGAGCGCGAATGCAAGCGGCAAATGGCTGAATGGCACGGGGATGGGATTGACCAGGAAGAGGGTGCACAGAAAAAAGAACGCCCCGATCCAGCGTTCGCCGCGCCTGTCGCTGAGCTTCTCAAGGCGTGGCCGGCACACCGATTCCAGCTTCGCCAGCTTGGGTCTCGCCCGCAGCAGCATTTTGAGCAGAGCCGATCTGGAGAAGCGGCGGCGCTTGATGATATCCGGCAACCAGGGTTTGGGCCTACCCAGCCAAAGCTGCGCCGTCACGAACAACAGCGGAATCCCGAACACGACCGGAAGGCCGGGCGGCCCCGGCACCGCGATCGGCAGAACCAGCAGCAGAAAAATGATGCTGAACGCGCGGTCGCCCAGGCTGTCGATCAGATTGCCGACCGACATTTCCTCACCCCGCCAACATTCGACCGCCCGGATGAGCAGATCCGATGTGGGCAGCGGCTCGGGCGCATCATCGTCATGGAAATCATGGGATTCGCGGGCTGTCACAGCGCGTGCATAACCTCTCTCGTTCCTCGAATCATCATATCGACCGCGACAAAAACGACGACGCCAAGTCCTGCATAGGCGAGCCAGCGATAGCGGCCGATCAGTCGCGCAACCCATTCCGCCGCTATCGCCATCAGGGCGACCGACAGCACGAGGCCGGCGACGAGAAGCCATATATGATCATGGGCGGCCCCGGCAACCGCAAGCGCGTTGTCCAGCGACATAGAAATATCCGCCAGCAGAATGGCGCCCACCGCGCCCCGCAGTGTTTTCTTGCTTCCCGTGGCGGGCGCCGCGATGTCATGCGCCCGTGCGCCGCGCAGTTCCCGGTAAAGCTTCCACGCCACCCA
>CAJCJC010000041.1 GCA_903970575.1 Alphaproteobacteria bacterium | reverse complement strand
CCTCAACATGGATATCGACCATGTCGCCTTCGCCCGCCTGTCGAAATTCGACGGCGAGCGACCCCGCCGCCTCACGGCCCAGGAAATCGGCCAGATCGCGGGCCGCGCCGGCCGCCACATGACGGACGGCACGTTCGGAACCACCGGCAATATGGGCGAACTCGACCCCGAGCTGGTGGAGGCGGTGGAGGCCCATCGGTTCGATCCGCTGAAGCTGTTGATGTGGCGCAACAGCGATCTCGATTTCCGCACGGCCCAGGGCCTGCTGCGCAGCCTTGACGCGCCGCCGCCCTATAATTGCCTGCGCCGCGCGCGGGAGGCGGATGACCATCATGCGCTGGCCTCGCTGATCCGCGATCCGGAAATCGTCGGCCGGGCGCGCGGCCTGAACGCCGTCCGCATGCTGTGGGACGTGTGCCAGATCCCCGATTTCCGCAAGGTGATGAGCGATCAGCACACGCGCCTGCTGTCGCAAATCTTCATGCACCTCGCCAAGGACGGAAAAGTCCCGACCGACTGGGTCGACGGCCAGGTCAAACGGCTGGACAAAACCGATGGCGATATCGACACGCTGGTCTCCCGCATCGCCCATGTCCGCACCTGGACCTATATCGCCAATCGCCCCAGCTGGATCGCCGATCCGCTCGGCTGGCAGGAACGCACCCGCGCGCTGGAGGACAGGCTGTCCGACGCGCTCCATGAAAAGCTGACGCAGCGCTTCGTCGACCGCCGCACGGCAGGCCTGGTGCGCAGCTTGGAAAAGGGCGGTCCGCTTCTGGCCGGCGTGCAGCCGGGCGGCGCCGTGGTGGTGGAGGGGCATCCGGTCGGCCGCCTCGACGGGTTCCGCTTCGCCGCCGACATCACGGCGCTGGGCGACGACGCCAAGCCGGTGCTGACGGCGGCGCGCCGGGCGCTGCGCTCCGAGATCGCGCGGCGGGTCCTGCTCCTGGAACAGGCGGAGGATTCGAGCTTCGCGTTGACCGGAACCGGCGACATCGCCTGGGACGGCGCGCCGGTGGCGCGGCTGGCGGCCGGCGGCGCGTTGCTCAAGCCCCGCATCGTCCCCTTGCCGAGCGACCTCCTGATCGGCGGCGAGGCGGAGCGGCTGCGCGACCGGGTCGCCGCCTGGCTCGACCGGGAGATCGCCCGCGCCTTCCCGATGCTGCGCCCCATCGCCGAGGCGGAACTGACCGGCGCGGCGCGCGGTCTCGCCTTCCAGGTAATCGAGGCGCTGGCGCCGATCGAACGCTCGCGCGTGGAGTCCCTGATCGACGTGCTGACCGACAGGGAACGCCGGCATCTGGCGCGGCTCGGAATCGTGATCGGCGTTTTCACCGTCTTCCTCAAGGGGTTGGCCAAGCCCGGCGCCATCCGGCTCAGGGCTGCGTTATGGCGCGCGGCGCAGGATGGGCCCGCCGCGCTGCCTTTGCCGGGGCCGGGCCGCGTGTCCATGGCGGTCCAGGCCGATATCGATCCGGGCTATTACAACGCCATCGGCTATCCCGCCATCGGGCCGCGCGCCATTCGCGCCGACATGCTGGACAGGCTGATGGCGCGGCTCGATCGCGCCACGGTCAAGGGCGCCATGCCGCCAGACGACACCATCGCCCCCGTCCTTGGCTGCGCGCGTGAAGAAGCGGACCAGGTTTTGCTGGCGCTGGGCTGGGGCCGGCGGGAGGAGGACGGGGTCACGCTCTATCGCCGTCAGCGGCCGTTCGCGCACTTGGCGCCCCGCCATCGCCGTCGTCCGCCGCCCCGCGCGCATGACGAGCGCTCGCCCTTCGCCGTGTTGAAACAGCTCTCGGTGGCTGAATGACGGAAGCGTCCGGCCGCATTCGCGTCGATAAATGGCTGTGGCATGCCCGCTTCGTCAAAACCCGCGCGCTCGCCGTCAAGCTTTGCGAGGCCGGCATTCGCATCGATGGCGTCCGGGTGGAAAAGCACTCCGCCACGGTCCGCCCCGGCCAAATCCTCACCTTCGCGCTTGGCCGCCACGTCCGAATCATCGAACTGATCGCCATCGGCGAACGGCGCGGCCCGGCCGAGGAGGCGCGATCGCTCTACCGCGACCTCGCCCCACCCGCGCCCGAAACGGCGATGCCCAGGGATTTGCCGTTTTAGAGCATTATCGGTCCAAGGGGATCGCGGCCGGAGTCCCCCTTCTCCCTCGATAGGGAGGAGGGGGTGATGGATGGTTCCGGAAATCGCGCCTCTAACTATGACATCGCGCCGCCATACACGATGGTGACGCGCCGGTTCTGCGGCTCGCGGACGCCGTCCTTGGTTGGGACCAGCAGGTCGGTCTTGCCCTTGGCCACGATCTCGATCTCGCTCGACTTGATCCCCATTTTTTCGAGTTCGGCCGCCACCGATTCCGCCCGGCGGCGGGACAGGCGCATGTTGTAGGCGTCCGACCCGACCGTATCGGTATGGCCGGTGACCACCAGTTCGGTCGCCTTCGCCGGGGCGGCGTTCTTGGCCGCCTGATCGACGATCGCTGCCGCCTGCGGGCTCAAATCCGACTTGTTGAAGTCGAAGAAGACCATATAGCTATGGGCGACCGTTGGCGCCGGCGCCGGCGCGGCCACGGGAGGCGGCGTGTAGGGAGAAGCCGCCGCTTCCGTGTTGTCCGCCGCGGTGAAGCGATATTTCAGCGAGAAGCCGAACATGCGGGGCGGGTTGTAGGCGACAGAGCTGAACCCGGCCGAGGTGTTCAACGGAATGATGCCGACGACATGGAGGTTGTTCGTCGCGTTGGTCATGAAAAACCCGAGATCGAGCGGTTGTCCTAGTATGTTCTTCCAATCCGCGCGAACGTCGAAATCCTCGTAATGCGGGATGTTGTTGAGAGGCTCGGTCGGGATCGGGCTCGACGATTCATGCCCATACCAGGACCAGGTCATGGAGACCGATATCTGGCCCAGCGATTCCTCGACCGGTAGATGATAGGTCGGCGTGATGGCGAACTGGAAGGGCGGCACGTATTGGAAGCCCGGCGTTCCGCCACCGAACACCGCCGGATAATTCGCGTATTTCGCCGTGAAGTACGACCCATGCCCGGCGATATCCAACCCGAAGGGCAGGTTGAACGCCTGCTCGATTTCGGCGCCTTCGATATTCGCGCTGGCGGCGTTTTGCGTGATGGTCTGCTCCGTCGGCGGCAGACCCGCGACCGCGCTTGGAATCTGAACCACCTGGTTCACCTGGATATCTTTATAATAGGTATGGAACACGGAGGCGTTGGTTCTGGCCTTGACGCCTTCGAACGTCCAATCGGTCTTCACGCCGAGTTCGACATCCGTCGCGTGTTCGGGATGAAAAATGTCGAACGGCGCCGGCACTTGCAGGTTGCTGCCGCCCGGTCGATAGGCGTTGCCGGAACGAAGATAGATCAGCGTGTCGGGCGTGATTTGCTCGTCCAGCCCGAGATTCCAGCCGGGCGAATTGAAATAGGAATCGACCTGCCGAAAGCAGTGATTATCGGCGAGGTTGATGGCGCAGTTATTCGCGACTCCATTGGTGTAGGTCGGCCCATCCACCGGCGTCGTCGATCGTTCGCCCAGCGAATCGTAATCCCACGTAAAGCGATAGCCGGCCGTGAACTTCAGGTGGTCGACATAGTCCGACAGATCGTAGATGCCGTGGACGAACACAGCCTGGCTGCGCTGCTCTTCATGGAAATGATCGTAGGTTGCGTTACCGAAGGCGTAATCGACTTCGGTGTTATAGCCGAGCGGATGATCGAACAGCACGAAGCCGCCCAGAACCCAGCTCAGCTTGTCGTCGATCGCTTTACCCTGCAACTGCAACTCATCGGTATATTGAACCGAATCGTCGGTCCATCCGTGATTGTTGCCGGGCCAGCCGATCGCCAGGATTGGCAGCCCGGTATTGGTGAATTCGTCCACGGCCAGCTGCTTGGTGACGCGGGCGCCGGCAATGTTCTTAACCGTCAGGTCATCATTGATGTCCCAGCGCGCGACATCGGTGAAGCCATAGAAATAATCCTTGCCGATGCCGCTCGACACGCGCCCGATGACCGTTCGCGCGCCCAGCGCCTGTTGCTGGGCGAATACCGATCCCAAGGTCGGCAACAGAGAGAAGCTGCCGGCGCCGAATGCCTGGCCGATCGTCTGCGCGGCCGCCGGACCGAACAGGCCCGTCAGCGAAGGACCATTACCCACGGTCAGCGGCAGCGCCGTGACGAAAGATGGGAACAAGGCCGCGTAGGGCCCGAGCGACGATGCGATATTGGGCGATAGCACCAGGCCCGGATTGATGGAGCGGATCACATCAGACGTGCCGTCGGAATCCTGCCAATAGCCGTCATACAGAAAATAATTCTCGAAATCGTCGCTGGGCCGCAGGGTGACGCCGACGCGCCATGCGTAATAATTCCTGTTGTCCAGTTCGACGCCGTTCTGCAGATCCTTGGTATAGCCATCGCGTTGCTGCATCTGGCCCGCGATGCGGACCAACAGCTTATCCTCGATGACCGGCACGTTGACGGCGAACTCGTTTTCCTTATCCCCATAATTGCCGAAAGTCGTCTGGATATAGCCCTCGTATTCGTTCGTCGGATGCTTGGGCTGAATGACGATCTGGCCGCCGATCGACGGACGTCCGAACAGCGTGCCCTGCGCGCCCTCGTCCACCTCCGCTGAATCCAGGTCATAATAGAATCCTGGCGACAGGCCGTGGGTCAGTCCGTTGGTGCTGCTGTAATCGGTATTGCTGAGCGGCACGTCGGCGAAATAAATCTCCGATCCGGCGAGGCCGCGAATACGCACCTGCCCGGAATAAAGAGAGTTCGGGTCGGAAGAGGTCAGGCTGATGGACAGCGACGGAACCTCCTTTGACAGATCGCGAAGCTGCTCCACATGGTCCGCTTCGAGATCGCTCTGCGTGAAGGCCGTGATGGCGAGCGGCACCGATTGAACGCGTTCTTCACGCTTTCGCGCCGTGACCACGATTTCCTCAAGGCCGTTGGCCCCGGACGCTGATGGCGCGGCGCCCTCCTGCGCCATGGCTGGATAGGCGTATAGTAACCCTGCGAACGCGGCTGTGCCGCATAACGCGGATAGACTCTTCCCGTTGATCATTCCCCAAACCCTCCCGTTCATTCCGCCTTATGGCGGATTGCCTTGTTTCAAGGCGCTACGCAGCCAGTTGCTGACTGCGTGTTCAATTAACTTAACCCGTATTTTTATTATTCGATAGAGGGTTTTTTTGGTAATTTGAGCGAAGACGCGGGCCCGTTCCGACCCGCGTCGATTTCCGCCGGACTGAACCGGTCAGTCAGATGTAATACGCCTCGAGCGGCTGAAAGCCGTTGAACGCCACGGCGGAATACGTCGTCGTATAGGCCCCCGTCGCCTTGATCTCCAGCTTGTCGCCGATTTCAAGCGACAGAGGCAGTTGATAATCCGACTTTTCGTACAACACGTCGGCGCTGTCGCAGGTCGGGCCGGCCAGGATGACAGCCTCGGTCGGTCCCTGCCTGTCCGATTGGATCGGATACTGGATCGCCTCATCCATGGTCTCGGCGAGGCCGCCGAACTTACCGATGTCGAGGAAGACCCAGCGGCGGTTGTCGTTGGCGGATTTGCGCGCGATCAGAACCACTTCGGTCTGGATAACGCCCGCGTTGCCAACCATGCCGCGGCCCGGCTCGATGATCGTATTGGGCAGGCGGTTGCCGAAATGACGCGCCAGCGCCTGACGGATCGCGACGCCATAGGCCGCCGCGTTCGGCACCTCTCGGCGATACTTGGTCGGGAATCCGCCGCCCAGATTAACCAGGCTCAGATGCACGCCCTCGGCCTCCAACCGGCGGAACAAGCCCGCCGCGTCGGCGAGCGCCGCCTCCCATTGACCGGGATCGCGCTGTTGCGACCCGACATGGAACGAGACGCCTACCGGGGTCAGGCCCTTGCCGGGCGCGGATTTCAGCAGCGATTCCGCCATGGCGATGTCGCAGCCGAACTTGCGCGACAGCGGCCAATCGGCGCCGGCGCCCGATGTCAGGATGCGGCAGAACACCTGAGAGCCCGGGGCGACGGCCGCGAGCTTATCGAGCTCGGCCTCGCTGTCGAACGCATAGAGGCGCACGCCCAGCGCATACGCGGTGGCGATATCCACCTGCTTCTTGATCGTATTGCCGAACGAAAGATGCTCGGGCTTCGCGCCCGCGGCCAGCGCCATGCGAATTTCGGCGACGCTCGCGGTATCGAAACGCGAGCCCAGCGCGACCAGCCGCTCAAGGATTTCCGGCGCCGGGTTGGCCTTCACGGCGTAATAGATCTGCGCATCGGGCAGGGCCCGATGCATGTCGAGATAGTTCTGTTCGACGATGTCGAGGTCGAAAACGAGGCAGGGCGTCGCCGGTCGTCGCTCGGCAAGAAACTGGGCAATTTTGTGAGTCATGATTCCTCCCTGATCGCCGCGCGGGCGAACAAGCTTAAAAGAGCCGGAAATATTTCGGGTTTCGGCTATTAGCCGCGGCGAGAGGCGCGCAATTTCTTGCGCATGGGCCAACGCGGCCACCGCACCGGTTTACCCCCGGTGGGAGACTGAGCGGCCTGATCATAACGGATGACAGCGGGCTTGCGCCCACGGACAACAACATCCAACATCGTAACCTCCAAGACGCCGCCTTGCTTAAGGGACGGTCAGAAGATACGCGTTACGTCGTTGCATAAACCCCAGGTCGAAACTCTAAGTGACCAGGGCCAGGGGCACGTGCGCGTGCGAGTGGAGGGGCATATAGGCCCATCCGTTTTTCATTGAAAGAGCAAAAGCGCATTCGAGGTCAATTTTTTTTGCATGGGCAATCCGCGCTGGACGCGTAACCGGATTTTCCAGTTTCGTCATGGCCATTCAAGGGGTTGCGACAACGGCATTCTTGCGGCCCGTCGAGGGATCATGCACGGTGCCCCAAGCCGATCCCACCGGATTCGTAATGGCGTATTTCCTCCAGCAACTGATCAACGGGCTGACCCTTGGCGCGATCTATGGATTGATCGCCATCGGCTATACGATGGTCTATGGCATTATCGGCATGATCAATTTCGCTCATGGCGAGATCTACATGATCGGCGCGTTCGTTGGATTGATCGGCCTCCTGGCCCTCGGCGCGGTTGGGATCGCGTCTGTCCCGCTGATGCTCGTTTTGGTGATATTGGGCGCGATGACGATCGCCGGGCTTTATGGCTGGACGATCGAGCGCCTGATCTATCGCCCGCTGCGAAGCGCGCCCAGACTGGCGCCGCTGATTTCGGCGCTTGGACTGTCGATCGCGCTTCAGCAATATGTGCAGTTGACCCAGGGCGGCCGGGTAAAGACGCTTGCGCCCATGATGCAGGGCGGGTTCGTCCTGATGCGCGGCGGCGATGGCTTCGCCGTATCGCTCAATTTCCTCCAGATCTTCGTGTTCCTTCTGACGATCGTCCTGATGACGGGGTTGACGCTTCTTATCCAACGGACCGCGCTTGGACGCGCCCAGCGCGCGGTCGCCGCCGATCCGACCATGGCGGCGCTGTGCGGCGTCGATGTCGACCGCACCATTTCCGTCACTTTCGTCATCGGGGCGGCGCTGGCGGCGGTCGCGGGGGTGATGGTGGTTCTCTATTATGGCGTGATCGATTTCCGGCTTGGATTCCTGGCGGGGCTGAAGGCTTTCACGGCGGCGGTGCTGGGCGGCGTCGGGTCATTGCCCGGCGCGGTGCTGGGGGGGTTGGTGCTGGGGCTCGTGGAGTCATTCTGGTCGGGATACGCCGACGCCGCCTATAAGGATGTCGCCGCCTACGCCATTCTGGTGCTGGTGCTCGTCGTGCGGCCGAGCGGCCTGCTTGGCCGGCCAGAGATCGAGAAAGTCTGAGTTGCCCGCGTTTCGGATCGCCGCGGTTCTGGGCCTCCCGCTGATCGGCTTCAAACTCGTCGACCAATCCGGCGGCGAAGGACTCGCGACGCGCTGGCCCGATCTGGGCGCGGCCATCGCCATCGTCTTCATGGGCCGGTTCGCGCTGTCCATGATCGCCGAAGGCGCGACCCTATCCGCCCTCGCGATCGGAGCCGGCGCGGTCATCGCCGCCATTCTCGTCCCTTGGCCCAGCGTGTTTCTGAACGTGATCGCCCTTGGCGGCGCGGCCCTCATCGTCCTGCGCGCCGCTTACGGTTTGGCTGGTCCAAGGCCGGTCGCGGTTATAGGCGCGTGGGTCAAACCGGCCGGCCGGCTCGCGCCCTGGGCGCTGATCGTCTTCGCTTTGTCGCTGCCGCTGTTCGGAGACCGCTATGTGCTCGACAGCGCGACGCGCATCACGACCTATGTGATGCTGGGATGGGGGCTGAATATCGTGACCGGCCTCGCCGGCTTGCTCGATCTTGGCTACGCCGCGTTCTTCGCGATCGGCGCCTATGTCACGGCGATCCTGGGCGCCGGCTTCGGTCTATCGTTTTGGGAGTGCCTGCCGCTCGCGGCGGCGGCGGCGGCGGCGAGCGGCGTTCTGCTGGGATTTCCCGTTCTGGGATTGCGTGGCGACTATTTCGCCATCGTGACGCTGGGATTTGGCGAGATCATCCGGATCGTGGCCAATAACTGGCGCTCGCTCACCAACGGCTCTCAGGGCGTTGGCGGCGTCCCGCATCTCAATTTCTTCGGGCTCGCCGACTTCACGGCGAATCCGGCGAATGGCCACCCGTCCTTCAGCCAAATGTTCGGCGTTCCCTACAGACCCATCCAGCGCGTGGTCTTCCTTTATTATGTCATCCTGGCGCTGGCCTTGGCGGTCAATCTGTTCACCCGGCGCATTCGCGTGCTGCCGATCGGCCTCGCCTGGGAGGCTCTGCGCGAGGATGAAATCGCGGCCCAGGCGCTTGGCGTCGACCGCAGACGGGTCAAGCTCGCGGCCTTCGCCATCGGCGCGGCCTGGGGCGGCGTCGCCGGCGCCTTCTTCGCCACCCAGCAGGGATTCGTAAGCCCCGAAAGCTTCGGCTTCATCGAATCCGTCATGATCACCGCCATCGTCGTGCTGGGCGGCATGGGCTCTCAACTGGGAATCGTTCTGGCCGCCATCCTCATCATCGGCCTGCCCGAGTTTTTCCGATTCATGCAGGAATATCGCCAACTGGTCTTCGGCGCGGCGATGGTGGCGATCATGCGCTTCCGGCCGCGCGGCCTTATCGCAACGCGCCGGCCATCGGTGACGTCGCGGTGAGCGCCGTGCTGTCGGTGCGGGACCTAACGATGCGCTTCGGCGGCCTGGTGGCGATCGATGGCGTGTCATTCGACGTCGCGCCCGGGGCTGTCACCGCCTTGATCGGACCGAACGGGGCCGGCAAGACGACCTTGTTCAACTGCGCCACCGGGTTTTACCGCCCGACGAGCGGCCGCCTGCTGCTGGATGTCGGCGACCGGGCGGTCGATCTCGCGGGGATGCGCGGTCATCGGATCGCCCGGCTGGGCGTCGCCCGCACTTTTCAGAACATCCGCTTATTTCCTAAAATGACGGCGCTCGAAAACCTGATGGTGGCGCAGCACGCCGTGCTGATGAAAGCCTCGGCCTTCTCGGTCGCCGGGCTGCTCGGACTGCCATCCTACGGACGCGCGGAGGCGACGGCGCGCGAACGAGCGCGATATTGGCTTAATCGGATGGAGCTAAGCGCGCGGGCGGATCAGGCCGCCGATAGCCTGCCCTATGGTCAGCAGCGACGGCTGGAAATCGCGCGCGCGCTGTGCGCACAGCCGCGGCTGCTCTGCCTGGATGAGCCCGCCGCCGGCCTGAACCCCCGCGAAAGTCTGGATTTGGCGCGGCTGATCCGCGACATCGCGCGCGAACAGGGCCTGGCGGTCCTGCTGATCGAACATGACATGAGCATGGTGATGGAAATCTCCGATCATATCGTCGTGCTGGATTACGGCCGAAAGATCGCGGAGGGAACGCCATCCGCCATTCGCGACGACAAGGCGGTCATCGCCGCCTATCTGGGCGAGCCGGAGGCGGAGCTTGCCTGAAATGGCCTTGCCCGCGGTCGGCGCCGCGATGCTGGAAATCGAGAACGTTTCCGCCGCCTATGGCCCCGTGCGCGCGCTCGATGGCGTCAACCTGAATGTCGGGATGGGCGAGATCGTAACGCTGATCGGGGCCAACGGCGCGGGCAAGACCACGCTATTGATGACGATCTGCGGCCGGCCCAGCGCCAAGGCGGGACGGATCAAACTCAAGGGCCAGGACATCACAGCCCTGCCGACCCATCGCATCGCCGCGCTGGGCGTGGCCCATGCGCCGGAAGGCCGCCATATCTTCGCCCGCATGAGCGTGCGCGAAAACCTTCAGCTTGGTGCCACCCTCGCGGCCCCCGCGAATTTCGCGCGCAACCTGGACCGAGTGCTGACGCTGTTTCCGCGCCTGGCCGAGCGCATCGACCAGCGCGGTGGAACCCTGTCGGGCGGCGAGCAACAGATGGTGGCGATCGGCCGAGCGCTGATGGCCGAGCCGGACCTTCTGCTGCTGGACGAACCGTCGCTCGGTCTGGCGCCGCTGGTGGTCCGGCAGATCTTCGCGGCGATCGGCCAGATCAATCGCGAACGGGGAACTTCGATCCTGCTGGTGGAGCAGAACGCGCACCACGCGCTCGCGCTCGCCCATCGCGGCTACGTGCTCGTCGCGGGCGAAATCGCGCTGGAAGGGAAAGCCGCGGACCTGGCCGTCAATCCGCAAGTTCGGGACGCGTATCTGGGCGGCTGAGGCGGGAACCGCTTTCCAAATAATAGCGGTAAAATCAAATTTCTGGCATTATCCCCTCAATTGAGGGAGGCGCCATGCGGCGGATTTTCGATCGGCTTTGTCATCGCGGAACTCGCGCGGGCTTGCTATCCGTCACTGATGTATGTCGCGGCGCATGAAACTCTTAGCTGCGGCGCTGTCGCTGGCGGTTGCGATGTCGGCCGCCGCCGACGAGGCGCCAGGGCCGGCGCTTTCCCGCGGCGTCAATCTTTCCAACTGGTTCACCGATGCCCAGCGCGAACCGCTCGTGGCCGGCGATTTTCAGCGTATCAAGGCGGCCGGTCTGGACTTCGTCCGCATTCCGATAAATCCTGAGTTGTTGGGGTTTTCCCTGTTCGACGCCCGGGACGGGCGTGTCCTCTTCGACTTCACCAATGTCGATCACGCCGTCAATATGGCGCATGACAATGGCCTGACGGTTATCCTCGATATTCAGCCTAGCGCATCCTTTCTAAGCCAGGTCGAGCAAGACCCGCCCGCCGAACGGGCCTTCGTCAGCCTCTGGGGCCATATCGCGGAGCATTACAAGACCTATCCCAAGGACGGGGTCGCGCTCGAAATCATGGGCGAGCCCCAATATCTATCCACCCCCGACCAATATCGGACACTGATTTCAGACGTCGTCGCCGCGATCCGACGCAACCTGCCATCGGCAACGATCGTCATCGATACCCCAAACGGCGCCTCTATCGATGGTTTTCGGAATTTCGCGCCGTTGGAGGGCGCCGACCTCGTTTATGCTTTCCACTTCTATGAGCCTTATTTGTTTACTCACCAGGGGATGCGAGCGTCGGCGTCGCGAGGATATGCGATCAGATATTTCCACAACCTCCCTTATCCTTCGGCGCTGGTCGATCCGAATATGAATTACGCGCCCAGCGCATCCGATCCGATCGAGGCGAAGACAAGCCTCGCGGACTATGTGAACGCGAATTGGGACGCGGGACACATCGCATCCCGAATCGCCTTGGCGGCCGAATGGGCCAACACCAATCGTCGCCGCGTTCTCTGCGGCGAATTCGGGGTGGTGCGGAAATATGCGCCAGCCGATTCCCGGTATAAATGGATCGCGGATACGCGCAAGGCCCTCGAAGCTGATCATATCGGCTGGGCCATTTCGGACTATGCCGATGCGTTCGGCATTACCGAACTGAATGGCGACACTGTTGTTGAGGGCGCCGACGGGTCGGTTCGCCTCGCCGATCCGCAGCAGGGCTTCCACGAGATCGAACCGGACGCGCGGCAGGCGCTGTTCGCGCCTTGACCGGAATCCGCTAGGCGACGGCCCGCAGCGTTTCCCAAACCCTGAGCGCGGTCATCGGCATGTCGACC
>CAJCJC010000040.1 GCA_903970575.1 Alphaproteobacteria bacterium | reverse complement strand
CGGTGCCGGACGGCAAGACGAGGTTTTGGGCGGAGATGGCGGACACGACATCCTCGGCCGACAGCTTGGCCGCCTGCAGCGCCTGCTGGTTGAGATCGACCTGGACCTGCCGCACCTTGCCACCATAGGGCGAAGGGATCGCCGCGCCGGGCACGGTCGCCAGTTGGGGCCGGATGAAATTCTGGCCGGAATCGAACAGTTGCTGTTCCGGGATCGTCTTACTGGATAGCGCCAGTTGAAGGATCGGCACGCTGGACGCGTTATAGCTCAGCACGTAAGGCGGGGTAATGCCGGGCGGCAGCAGCTTCAGCACGGTCTGCGACGCGGCCGTCACCTGGGCCAGCGCCGAGTTGATGTTCACGTTCTTTTGGAAAAAGATTTTGACCACGCCATAGCCCGGCAGGGACTGCGATTCGATATGCTCGATATCGTTGACCTGTGCGCTCAGCGTCCGCTCATAATAATAGACGACGCGCCCGGACATATCGTCCGGCGGCAGCCCGGTATAGGTCCACACCACGCTGATCACGGGGATATTGATATTCGGAAAAATATCGGTTGCAGTGCGAACCGCCGCCAGTACGCCAAAAATGGCGATCAGGAGCGCGAGAACAATAAACGTATAAGGGCGGCGTAATGCGACTTGGACAATCCAAATCATTCGGCAACCTCACTGGTCTTACTTTGGCGATTCCGGGTAATTCGATTGAGTTGCGCGCCGACGTCGCGATCACGCCGGGCTGCTTTGTCCGATCAGCGCGGACGACGCCAGTGGCAATGTGACCTGGAAAATGCTGCCGCCACCCGGCGCGGCGTCGACCGTCACGGCGCCGCCATGCGCCGCGCAGATCGATCGGACAATGGCGAGCCCCAGGCCGGAACCGACCTCGCCCCGATCGGTGGCGACGCGAAAAAATCGGTCGAAAATGCGCGATCTATCGTCTGGCGCTATCCCGATCCCCGTATCGCGAACGGTCAGAACACCCATTTCCCCGGCGGCTTCGACGCTGACCGTGACGCGACCGCCCACGGGCGTATATTTGATCGCGTTATCGAGAAGATTGACTAGCACCTGCTTCAGCCGGTCCCGATCGCCGGCGGCCGTGACATGGGGGCCGTCAGCCGCAACCAGCGTGACGCCCTTGTCGACAGCCAATAATCGGATCTGATCGATGGTCTCAACCGCGAGATCCCTAAGGTCGACCGCGAAATGGGCCCGTTTACCGGCGACGCTCTCCATTTGCGCGAGCGCCATAAGGCTTTCCACGATATGGCCCAGTCGCTCCGTCTCGCCCAGCGCGTTCGCGACGGCGACCCTGGTCTCGGCGGGCAAGGGCTGTCTGGCCAGCAATTCGAGCTCCCCGCGTATGATCGCCATGGGCGTCCGCAATTCATGCGCCGCATCGGCGGAAAACCGGCTGGCGTGCTGATAGCTATGATCGAGGCGCTCCAGCATCCGATTGAGCGTGCGCCCAAGGGCGTCGATCCGATCCTCCGTCCCGGCGATCGGCAGCCGTTTGCGCGGCGAATTGAAGGTCAACGCCTCGGCGGCTTCGATCATCCGCTGCACGGGCGATAAAGCGCGCTGAACCAGGATATACCCGCCGGCGGCCGCAACAATAAGGACGACAGGCAGTCCAAGAACGAGGACGATGGCCAGGCGCCGTTCCACCGCCTCCGTCAGGTCTCCAGACTGACCGGACTCGACGGTTACCGATTGACCGTCAGACGTCGTGAAATTTTTCGCGTAAAGAAACAAATCGCTGCGTCGTTCGAAGCGGCCCTCGCCGGCGTTCGTCGCCCGCGGAACAGCCCGTGGATCGAAACCGAGATCGCTCGGGCTTTCGGATTGATAATACACCTCGCCGCCGCTGCTGATCCGGATCATCCGGTTCTGGGCTTCCGGCGCGAAACGCTGTTCGATAAGCGCGGCGAGCGCGGATTTGTCGTTCAGCAGGCCGCGCGCCATTCCCCATACCGTCTCGGCGCGGCCCTTCAGGCTCGCCCGCGTCGATTGGTTGAGATAGTGATCCAAACTCTCATAGGTGAACGCGGCGAAGGCAATTCCCACCGTCAAAAGCAGCCCGCAATACCAGGATACCAGGCGAAACGTCAGGGATCGGCGGCTCATCTTATTCCGACTGCTCGGGATCGATCGAATAGCCGAGGCCCCGTGCGGTCCGGATCAGCTTAGGTTCGAATCCTTCATCGATCTTGCGGCGAAGCTGCCGAACATAGACATCGACGATATTGGTGAAGCCCTCGAACGATTGGTCCCACACCCTGTCTATGATCATCGAGCGCGAGAGGACGCGTCCGGCGTTCAGCAGGAAATACTCAAGCAGGGAATATTCCTTGGGGCTCAAATCTATCCGCCGGCCGGCCCGGCGAACTTGCCGTGAGAGCCGATCGACCTCCAGATCGGCAAGCCTCAGAACCGTTTCCTTGATTGCCGGCCCCCGGCGCATCAATGCCCGGACCCGCACCAGCAATTCCGGCAGCGCAAAGGGCTTTGTCAGGTAATCATCCGCTCCCGCGTCGAAATTCTCGACTTTTGCCTCCAGATCGCTTCGCGCGGTCAAAATCAATATCGGAACGGCTTGTCGCCGCTGTCGTAGCCGGCGCAATACCTCGGTTCCCGACCCATCGGGCAAAAGAAGATCCAATATGATCAGGTCATAATGATCCTGGCAGGCCCAATGAAAGCCATCATCGGCGGTCGCGGCGGCATCGACCACAAAGCCTTCGCCGCGCAGGCTGCGGGAAAGTATTTCCGCAAGCTTCTGCTCGTCTTCAATGACTAATATTCGCATGCCATCGTCCTTATGCGCGCCATGGAAAGGATCATCCAGGCCGCTTGCCGCATTGGAATTCTCTTGCACCGACAGCCTCGCTTTTCAGGATTGGCGCGGCCGTGTTTGGCCGCGCCGTATTCCCGATTAGAGAGTAAAGACCAGTCGAGGCAAGGCGGCGGCGTCTGATGCCTGTTTTCGCGCCTCAAGTTCCAGACGATGTCCGGCGAACGGATGCGCTCGATACATTTCCCGACGCGTCAGGCGTGACCAGCACCACCCATTGGATATCTTCCTCGGTGCCCTGATCGCTATGCGCGACAATCGATGTCTTCGAGCATGACATGCCGCCGCCGGTGCTGGCGTCGCAGAAGGTTCCGGCTTCCCGGAGGACGCTTCTGGCCGCGCTCATCGGCATTCCGGGGGTTATATTCGCCGCGATGAAGGCTTCCGCCGCCGTCTCCCTTTGCCCGCGTGGCATATACTCCACCGATCTGAAACTGAATCCTCGGGCCTCCGCGCCGCCGGGATAGACCGAGCAGCCGGCCAGCACGAGCGCCGCGCCAAGAACGGGCATGAAACGCGTTAGGCGTCTTTCAGCAAAGCTTGTCATGATCAGCTACTCCAATGTGTTTCGATGGAGCGCAGTAATAACGACCTGATATGAGAAGATTCTGAGAGGGAAATTAAAAAGCGCTCATTCGCGAAATTGCCTGGAGAAATCTAAAGCTCGACGGCGACGATTACGGGCGCGGTCTCCCGTGTCCGGGGCGACCAGCGTCGATGCAAATCAGCAATAGTCTATCAAATTCACAAAAAAAAGCGGCTCCGGAATTCCGGAGCCGCCCAGTTCATGGCTTCCACGTGGAAACCAAGATGCAAAAGATTAATAGATAATATCGGCATTAAGATCAAGATAAATTTCATCATTACATGTTTTATATTGATGAGAAAATCTTAATGAGAGAATTTTAATGATCTTTTAATGGACATATTTATTCAGGTCCGATAAGCATATTTTCCATGGTCAATTCCATGAATTGGGGCTAGTTGATGCCAGCCGTAGCCTCGAAAAAACAGAAACAGTCAAAAATAATATTAATATAAATAAAATAGTGCTTCTTTAATAAAAGTCGCATTTTTTTGCTGTGTATCTGTCGATTCGACCAAGCATGGCGCACAAAAGGGATTAGCCCATATGTCAATCAAGTTGGCTTTATTAGCGGGAACGCTTGCCGCCGGTGCATTTGCGGCGGTCCCGGTTTTCGCCGCGACCAGCGATAATACGAAGGCGCAACTTCAGGCGCTGCAGGCGGAAGTCGAGGCCCTCAAGCAGCAAATACAGCTATTGCGTGGTCAGCAAACCGATGCCCAGGCGCGGGACGCCATGACCGAACAGAAGATCGAGACAGCGGTCGCCGCCGTCCAGAAAGTTACGCCGCCCAAGGGCAAGAAGGGCGTCCAGATTGGTGCCGTTACCCTGACGCCCGGCGGCTTCATCGAATCGGCGGGGCTCTATCGAAACAAGAACATGACGTCCGACGTCGATACGAAATTCAACAGCATTCCATTCTACAACAGCTCCAACGCCGACGTGGACGAGAATCGCTTTTCGGCCCGACAGAGCCGGCTTTCGTTGCTGGCGACTTCGGATGTCGATCAAACGACCCATGCATCCGCCTATTACGAAATGGATTTCCTGGGAGCCGCTGGCACCGCGAACTCGAACCAAAGCAATAGCTACAACCCGCGTATCCGCCACCTTTACGCGACCGTCGACTGGGACGATCTGGGCCTGCACCTTCTGGGCGGCCAGACCTGGAGCCTGGCGACGCTCAACGGCAACGGGATCACGCCGCGGAACGAGGTTCTGCCGCTGAGCATCGACGCGCAATACGTCGTGGGATTTGATTGGACTCGCACGCCCCAATTTCGGGTAACCAAGGATTTGATGAACAAATCCTTGTGGCTCGCGCTTTCCGTCGAGAATCCCCAGACCACCGTTACCGGAACGCAGCCGACCGGGGCTGGCGCGCTTGTTACCAATACCAGCGGCAATCTATTCGATTCGAGCACGGCGTATTCGATCGACGCCGCGCCGGATATACTCGCCAAGGTCGCTTGGGAGCCTGGTTTCGGTCACTTTGAACTTTATGGGATCGCCAGCTTCCCGCGCGATCGCGTTGCTTTCAAGAATCATACCAATCTCGATGGCGGCGTGGGCGGCGCGATCAATCTGCCGGTCGTACCGAAATATCTGGACTTCCAGCTGAGCGGGCTGGTCGGTCAGGGCGTCGGACGCTACGGCACCAGCCAACTGCCCGATGCAACGTTCGGCGCGAATGGCGTGATCCACCCGTTGACGACGTATAATGCGCTCGCTGGGCTCATCGGCCACCCAACTCGGACCTTGGATATCTATAGCTATGCCGGCATCGAGCATGCCGACCGCTGGTATCAGGGCGCGAAATACGGCTACGGCAATCCCGCCTATGTCAATTCGGGCTGTCAGACGGAAGGGTCCGCCTTGGCCTGCACCGCCAACACCAGGGACATCATGGAAGGGACCGCCGGTTTTTGGTGGAAATTCTATCAAGGCGATTTCGGTAGCGTCCGCTGGGGCGCCCAATATGAGTACGTCGCCCGCAACGTTTGGTCTGGCGTTGGCGGTGGCGGCACGGCGGATAACAGTATCGTGATGACGAGTTTCCGGTATTATCCGTTCTGACAAGGCGCGGTGGAGGCGCCGTCACGAGGTGCGCCTCCACCGCTCACGGCCTATCGCCGGTCGCGAACCATAGGGGAAGAAACATGGCGTTTGGACCGGAAACAACGGCGGATGAAATCGTCGAGGGCGTCGATCTGACCGAAAAGACTTTTGTCGTCACCGGCAGTTCGGCCGGTCTCGGCGCCGAAACCGTTCGCGTCCTGGCCAAGGCCGGCGCCACGGTCGTGATGGTCGCGCGCAACGGCGAAAAGAACGCCAAGGTGGCCGATGCAATCCGCGCGGACATTCCCGCCGCTAAACTCTCCGCTGTTTCAATGGATCTCGCCAATCTCGACAGCGTGCGCCGCGCCGCCGCCGAAATTCTGGCGGCGCATCCCCGGATCGACGCGCTGATCAATAACGCGGGCTTCGTTGGCGGCCCGCGAATTTTGACGCCGGAAGGCGCGGAGCTGCATTTCGCCGCCAATCATCTCGGCCCGTTCCTGTTCACCAACCTGTTGCTGCCCGCCTTGAAGGCCGCCGCCCCGTCGCGCGTGGTCATTCTTAGCTCCAACGGCCACAGGATGGGCGGGTTCGATTTCGACGATCTCGATTTCTCCATCCGGCCGTATAATCATTGGATGGCGTATTCCCAGTCCAAGATGGCGAACGTGCTGCACGCCGTCGGGTTGGCCAAGCGTCTCGCGGGCTCCGGCGTTACCGTCAACGCCGTTCATCCGGGCGTCATTCGTACGGAGGTTTTCCGTGACGTCACGGCGGACGAGGCGATGATGGTGACGGGTTGGGCGGAATCGAACGGTTCGCCGCTCAAATCGCCGGCTCAGGGTGCGGCGACGCAAGTTTGGGCGGCCGCGTCCTCCGAACTAAACGGCGTGACCGGCCTATATCTTGAGGATTGTCGGATCGCCGACGCCGTTCCCGCGACGACGATATCCGCGGTTGGCGTTATTCCAGAGGCGCTCGACCCGGACGCCGCCGATCGATTATGGAAAATCTCGGAAAAAATCGTGGGCGAGACATTTCCGGCCTAGCGACCCCGGTCTGCTCCGCGCTCGTCCACGATAAAGAACCTGATCTTGCTCCTGTCCAGGAATTTATCCTCGTCGTCGCTGACGGCGCGCCCGGTTTCCGGCGCGGCGTGGACCGCCAGCATCCTGTCATAGCCGGCGCGGTCCGCGAACCAGATTTCCGTGATCGCGTCGAAATCCGGTGGAGCGGCGTCCTGGCCCAAAATGGCGCCGGTCAGATCGACGAAATTCCGCCTATAATCCACGATCCAGGGGAATGTCGCCCAGATCAATTTGGCGTGGCGGGTCTCGTAGTAATTCACGAACTCCGCATGCGACAATCCCGGTTTGCGGGACACCAGGACCATAACCTTGAACATCTTCTATCCCCGCTCGGAATGGCCGCTAGCGGCTTCGGCGAAGCTCGGCAATTGGCCGCCGCCATCGACTGTCAGGCTCGATCCGGTAACATAGCTCGATAGCCGCGATGCCAGATAAAGGCAGGCATTGGCGATGTCATCGGGTGACGCCATCCGGCCAAGCGGGATCGTGGCCGCAACCTTCCGGATACCGTCCTCGTCACCGTAATGCAGATGCGCCAGTTCCGTGCGGATCAGCCCCGCGATGATGGCGTTGACCCTGACCTTGGGCGCCCAGGCGATCGCCAACGCCTGGGACAGGTTGCACAAACCGGCTTTGGCGGCGCCATAAGCCGCCGTTTGCGGTTCGGGCCTCGGCACGGTAACGCTCGCGATATTCACGATGCTGCCGCCGCTTTCCTGGTTCTGCATGATCCTGTTGGCGGCCTGCGATACGAAGAGCGGCGCCAGCAGGTTCAATTTCACGATCGATTCCGAAAACCGCGGCGAGGCCGTGGACGGATCGGCCGGCGGCGCGCCTCCGGCGTTGTTGATGACGACGTCAAGCCTGCCGAAGCGGGACTCGATCTCCGCGATCATCGCGTCGACCTGGGCGGCGTCGCGGACGTCAGCCTTGATGAAGCGCGCTTCGCCGGCCGGGCCCCGGCTCGGCGTTTCGGGGGCGTTGCGGCCGCAGATCACGAGGGTGGCGCTGCGATCGAGGAAGCTCCGCGTGATACCGCGTCCCACGCCTCGGCCGCCGCCGGTGACAAGGACGACCTTGCCGGTAAAGTCGAGAATGTCGGTCATCGGCGTCCGTTCACCTCTATGCCTTTTCCGCCATGGCCTGCGCGTATCAGGCCGCCATGTCGGCTGCAGCATAGAATAGGAGCCCGATACGCCGATCAAGTCTAACCGCCGCGCGCCTTGGCTTGTGATTCCAAAACTCGTCCTGTAGAGGTAGGAGGGTAGTTCATTCCATGACGTTGCCGCCTGTCATGGCGCTGCGGCGGTTCAATGCGTAAAAATTTGTCGATGTAATTACGCGGCAGGGCATTTTGCGATTGGCGTTGACGCCGCCGCCGCCCGGGCGCCGATGCGTATCGATCATCCGGTTCAAAGGCCGGGGACTAAAGACGGGGTTCGCGGGAAGGGTTCATGAAAGCCGTCTTATGCAAGGAATTCGGCCCGGTCGACCAGCTTGTCCTGGAAGACGTCGCGTCGCCGCATGCCGGCGCGGGGCAGGTCGTTATCGCGGTCAAGGCTTGCGGCGTTAATTTCCCCGACGGTTTGATTGTTCAAGGCAAATACCAGACGAAACCGCCGCTGCCGTTCTCGCCCGGCCTAGAAGTCGCGGGCGTGATCCAAGAGGTCGGCGCCGGCGTCGAAAATCTCGCTCTTGGGCAAAATGTCATCGCCTTTCCGGGCGTTGGCGGTATGGCGCAGGAGGTTCTGGTCGAATCGTGGCTGGTGTTCCCCATGCCGGACTCCATGAGCTTTGCGGACGGCGCCGGGTTCCTCATCACCTACGCCACCTCCCACCATGCGCTTAAGACCCGTGGCGGCCTTAAGCCCGGTGAAACCTTGCTGGTTCTCGGCGCCGCGGGCGGCGTCGGTCTGACCGCGGTTGAGATCGGCAAGGTCATGGGCGCCCGGGTGATCGCCGCGGCGTCGAGCGACGAGAAACTGGCGCTTTGTCGGGACTACGGCGCCGACGAAACCATTAACTACGCCACGGAAAACCTGCGCGATCGCATCAAGGCGCTGACCGCCGGCAAAGGCGTCAATGTCGTTTACGATCCCGTCGGCGGGGAGCTTGCCGAGCAGGCTGTGCGCGGCATGGCGTGGCTCGGACGTTATCTGGTGGTGGGCTTCGCGGCGGGAGATATTCCACGCATCCCGCTTAATCTGCTGCTATTGAAAAGCTCAGCCCTGATCGGCGTCTATTGGGGCGCCGCCCTTAAGGCCGACCCTGCAAAAGGGCGGGCGGACGTGGCCGAATTATTGGACTGGTATTCCGCCGGTAAGCTCAAGCCCTGCGTTTCCGCGACCTATACGCTGGACAAAGCGGCGGAAGCCATTGCGCATGTCACGGGTCGTCAGGCCAAAGGAAAGACAATCGTGGTGATGGCGTAGATGGCCGGCGTCACCTTTTCCAGGCAGGGCGAGATTGGAATCGCCACGGTCGACAACCCGCCCGTCAACGCATTGTCGCAGGCGGTGCGCGCCGGTCTCGCCGACGCGGTGCGGATGGCGGAGGCGGATTCGGAAATCCGGGCGCTTGTCCTTATCTGCGCGGGGCGCACTTTTATCGCCGGCGCCGATATTCGCGAATTCGGCGGCCCGATGCAGCCGCCTCTCATCAACAATCTGGTCTTCGACCTTGAGCGCACGAATAAGCCCCTGATCGCGGCCATCCACGGCACGGCGTTGGGCGGCGGCCTCGAGGTTGCGATGGCGTGCCATTTCCGCGTCGCCACCGAACAAGCACGCTTTGGGCTGCCGGAGGTCAAGCTGGGCATTCTGCCCGGAGCCGGCGGCACGCAGCGTCTGCCGCGCCTGGTCGGAGTGGAAACAGCCCTTACGATGATTACCGAGGGCGGCGACATTCCCGCCCCTAAGGCCAAGGCGATCGGTCTTATCGACGAGATCGTTGGGGGCGATCTTCTCCAAGGCGCTATCGCTTTCGTCGAGCGACTTTTGGAGGAGGGCTGGCCGATCCGCAGGACCGGCGAGCTTCCGGTCGCGGCCGTTGATCCCGCGATCTTTGATGAGTTCAAAAAGAAACTGGCCAAGCGCCAGCGCGGTTTTCTGGCGCCGCAAGCCTGCGTGGACGCTGTCAGGTTCGCGGTCGACTATCCTCTAGAGGAAGGTTGCGAGCGCGAATATGCGCTCTGTCTCGAACTCATGCGCGGGCCGCAATCCAAGGCGCAGCGACACGCATTTTTCGCCGAACGCGAAGTCGCCAAGATTCCCGGCTTTTCGCCGGAAATTCAGGCGCGCCCTGTCAATTCCGTCGGTGTTGTCGGGCCGGGCGCCATGGGGACCGGGATCGCCATATCCTTCCTGAACGCCGGCTATCCCGTCGTCATCGTGGGTCTCGATCAGCCATCCCTGGATAAATCGCTTGCGACAATGCGCAAGATTCTGGGCGGCGCGGTCGCGAAGGGCGCGATGACCGAGGAAGGTCTTGAGGCCAAGCTCGCTCTCGTCACGCTGTCGACGCATTTCGAAGCCCTGTCCGAGGTCGACCTTGTGGTGGAGGCCGTGTTCGAGGACATGGCGGCCAAGATCCAAGTTTTCACCAAGCTGGGGCAGGTAACGCGTCTGGGCGCGATTCTGGCGACCAATACGTCCTATCTCGATATCGATATTCTGGCCGAGGCGAGCGGCAGGCCAGCGGACGTGGTCGGAATGCATTTCTTCAACCCCGCCAATGTCATGCGGCTGTTGGAAAACGTGCGCGGCGCCAAGACCGCGCCGGATGTCATCGCCACTGTGATGAAGATCGGCAAGGCGATCGGGAAAGTGTCCGTTCTGGTCGGAATCAGCGATGGCTTCGTCGGTAACCGCATGCTGTCCAAGCGCTCGCGCGAAGCCATGTTCCTGCTAGAGGAAGGGGCGACGCCCTGGCAAATCGACAAGGTGCTGGTCGATTTCGGCTTCGCGATGGGACCTTATCAGGTCTCCGATCTGGCGGGGATCGACGTGCAATACGCCGCGCGGCAGGCTCGCTGGGGCATTTTGACGGAGCGCGAGCATCAGGCGAATATCGTCGATCAGCTCTACCGGCTTGGCCGTTACGGACAAAAGACCGGGGCCGGTTATTACGCCTATGACGATAAACGCAACGCCGCGCCCGACCCGTTCGTCGAGGATCTGATCGTCCGCCACTCGGCCGCGCGGGGGATCGCTCGCCGCGCCATCGGGGATGGTGAAATCCGCGAACGCCTGCTCTACGCCATGATCAACGAGGGCGCGAAAATTCTGGAGGAGGGCGTCGCCGCCCGACCCCATGATATCGATGTCATTTGGCTGATGGGCTTCGGCTTCCCCGCATATCTGGGCGGCCCTATGTTTCTTGCCGACCAGATCGGCCTGAAGACGATCCATGACGCATTGTTGAAATACGAGGCGCGGGTTGGTCCTGAATTTTTCAAGCCGTCGGCGCTTTTGGCGCGTTTGGCGCTCGAGGGCAAAGGTTTCTACAGCGCATGAGAATAGCCACCAACCGGACCCACCATGAATAAATTGATGAACGCGGCCGACATGGTCGCGCGGCTGAAAAGCGGGATGACCATCGGTGTTGGCGGCTGGGGTCCCAGGCGCAAGCCCATGGCGCTGATCCGCGAGATATTGCGGTCGGATTTGAAGGATTTGACCATCGTCGCCTATGGCGGCGCGGATATCGGCATGCTGTGCGCGGCCGGCAAGGTGAAAAAAGCCGTGTATGGCTTCGTCTCGCTGGATGCGATCCCGGTTGAGCCTTATTTCCGCAAGGCG
This sequence comes from Alphaproteobacteria bacterium, assembly GCA_903970575.1. Taxonomy (GTDB): domain Bacteria; phylum Pseudomonadota; class Alphaproteobacteria; order BOG-932; family Roseiterribacteraceae; genus BOG-932. The sequence goes on along the minus strand of CAJCJC010000040.1, from coordinate 2,090 downwards.
CGGCAGGCCGGCGGCCTCGAGGTCATGGAGGTGGACGAGGGCCAGTTGCTGGTGGGCTTGCGCGCCGCCGGACAGCGCCTGCCATTCCTGCCGACCCGGGTCGGGCTTGGAACCGACGTGATGAAGTACAATCCCGGCTTTAAGACCGTCACCTCTCCCTATGACGATGGCGAGGTTTTGCTTGCGATGCCGGCGATCAACCTCGATGTCGCCTTGGTTCATGCCGATCGCGGCGACAAACTCGGCAACACCCAGTCGGAGGGACCGGACACATATTTCGACGAGGTGTTCGTTCGCGCGGCGGAGACGGCCTATGTCAGCTGCGAGGAGGTGTACGATCGGCTCGACGCGGCGCATTCGGACACGGCCCGCGCCAATCTGTTCGAGCGCTATCTTGTCGCCGGCATCATCCACGCGCCCTACGGCGCTCACCCCAGCTCCTACCCCGCCCGCTATGGTTGGGACATGGACCATTTCAAGAAATACGCCGCCTCCGCCGCCGAGGAGGATGGCTGGGCCAAATACATGGCGGAGTTCATCGCCGGCGGCGAAGACGCTTATCTCGAAAAAATCGGCGGCCCGGACCGGGTCAAGTCGCTCAAGCTCCCGATTTTTTGAGCGGGGCAGGACGAAATCATGACGCAAGCAAGCGAATTTTCCCTGGCCGAATTGTTGGTCGTCGCAACATCCGAGGCCTGGCGCGGCAATGGCGAGGTTCTGGCCTCGGGCATCGGCCCGATCCCGCGCCTGGGCGCCAGCCTGGCCAAGCTGACGCATACGCCCGAACTGCTGATGACCGACAGCGAGGCGTTCCTTGTCGAGGATCCGATCCCCCTCGGGCCGCGCGGCGACTACAGGCCGAAATTTTCCGGGTCGATGAACTTCGCCCGTGTGTTCGATTGCGTGTGGGGCGGTAAGCGCCACGTCATGATCGGCCCTGTCCAGATCGATCGCTGGGGCCAGACCAATCTGTCCTGCATCGGCGATTTCCATAAGCCGAAAGTGCAGCAACTCGGCGTGCGCGGCCTGCCGGGAAACTCGATCAACCATCTGAACTCGATGTTCATCGTCAATCACAGCGCCCGGGTCTTCGTGCCGGGCGAGGTCGATGTGGTGGGCGGCGTTGGCTATAATCCCGATCGATGGCCGCCGGGGGTGAAGCGCGATTTCGTCGATTTGCGGCTGATCGTGACAAACCTTTGCGTGATGGATTTCGGCGGTCCGGAGCACGCCATCCAGGTCGCCTCGCTGCACCCCGGCGTAACCTTCGAGGAGGTTCAGGCCGCGACCGGCTTTCCGTTGCTGAAATCGCCCTCGATCAAGACCACCGAAGGTCCGACGGACGAGCAGCTCGCGATCATCCGCCGGCTCGACCCGCATAATATCCGCGCCACCGTGATCAAGGATAACCCGCCGGGCATACGCTAACCCATCCGTCATGGCCGGGTCGCCCGCGGATCAAAAGTCCGGGGGCGCGCAAGACGCGGTTAAAAATAGCTGGAGAAGATAGATGGCTCTACCGTTTCGCACCCAGATAGACGGCAAGATCGCCGAGCTGGTCATCGACCACCCTCCGGTCAACGCGTTGGACAGCGCCGGTTGGTACAGCCTCGCGGCCGCGATCGAGGAACTGGGCGATGAGCCCGAATCGTCCGTCATCATCATCCGGGCCGAGGGGCGCGGCTTTTGCGCCGGCGTCGACATCAAGGAAATGGCGGCTCATCCAGAACGGATCGTCGACCTAAACGCCGGGAATTACGCCACCTTCAAGGCGATTCATCGCAATCCCAAGCCGGTGATCGTCGCGGTGCATGGCTTCGTGCTTGGCGGCGGCGTGGGTATTTCCGGCGCGGCGGATATCCTGATCGCGGCGGAAGACGCCCGCTTCGGCTTGCCTGAGATCGATCGCGGCGCGCTGGGCGGCGGCGCTCATTTGCGACGGATGTTCCCGGTGCAGAAGTTGCGCTACCTCGCCTTTACCGGCGAGATGATCAGCGCCGCCGACGCCTTCAAATATGGCGGGATCGAGCGGGTCGTGCCGCGCGAACAGCTGGTCGAGACAGCGATGCAGATTGCGGGTAAAATCGCCG
>CAJCJC010000039.1 GCA_903970575.1 Alphaproteobacteria bacterium | reverse complement strand
GACGATGCTGGGGGACCGCTGTCCGCAGACCCCCTCGAATGTTCTGCCGGAGGAGGCGTCGCTCGCCGATAACAGCCCGATGAGCGAGGATTGTCTGCGCCTTAACGTCTGGACCGCCGGCCTCAATGACCGCCGCAAGCGTCCGGTGATGGTCTGGCTGCATGGCGGCGGTTTCGCCAACGGCTCCGGCGGCGATCTTTTGTTCGATGGAACCAATCTCGCGGCGCGCCATGATGTCGTGGTGGTCACCATCAACCATCGCCTGAATCTGTTCGGCTTCCTTTATCTGGGGTCGGCCGGCGGCGCCGAATTCGCCGATTCGGGCAACGTCGGCATGCTGGATTGCGTCGCCGCGCTGGAATGGGTGCGGGACAATATCGCCAATTTCGGCGGAGACCCCGGCAACGTAACGGTCTTCGGACAGTCGGGCGGCGCCGGGAAGGTCACTACCTTGATGGCGATGCCGGCCGCTCAGGGCCTGTTCCACCGCGCCATCGCGCAAAGCGGCCAAGATGTACGCCGGGGTTCGATCGAGGACGCCGCAAAGGCGACATCGCTGGTGCTGGACGCGCTTGGCGTCGCTCCCGGCGATGTCGCGCGGCTTCAGGAAATCCCCGCCGCGCAATTGCTGGCTGCGGCCAAGGCGCTGAAGGCGCCGCTGCGGCCGGTGGTGGATGGCCGCTCCCTGCCGACCGCGCCCTTCGATCCGTCCGCCCCCGAAATCTCCGCCAACGTCCCCCTGTTGATCGGCAGCACCCTGACCGAGACGGCCTATATGGCCGACACGCCGCTCGACCCGGTCGATGACGCGACGCTCCAGCAGAAGGTGAAGCAGTTCACCAAGCTGTCGGATGCCGACGCCGCCAGCCTGATCGCCGTCTATCGGCGGACGCGTCCTGGGGCGGATACCGCCTTGCTCTATCAGTTGATTTCAACCGATTTCACCTTCACCTACAGCGTCGTCGCCAAGGCGGAGATGAAGGCGAAACTGGGCGCCGCGCCGGCCTATGTCTACCATTTCGAAAAACCGACGCCGGTGCGCGGCGGCAAGCTGAATGTGCCCCACACGCTGGATATCGCCTATATTTTCGATAATCTCGATCTCGCCGCCGCCGTGGTCGGGCCGCCCGAGAACGGCCGCGCCCTGGCCGACCGCATGAGCCGCGCCTGGACCGCGTTCGCGCGAACGGGCACCCCCAATGTCTCTGGCTTGCCCCATTGGCCCGCCTATGCGCCGGACTGGCGCTCGGTCATGATCCTGGCGGACCGGTGCGCGGTCGTCGACGATCCGAACGCGGCCGAGCGCCTCGCGGTCGCCGGGTTCAAGGCTTAGGACAGCCGGCGCTCGGCCTCGTGCGCGGCGGCTTCGATCATCAAGCCCCTGAGCGCCAGCCTCGTTTCCAGCACCAGCAGAACCGCGCCGGTCGCGATGGCGAGCGTGCCGACAGTCACCACGCCGAGTGCGACGGCGGTGAAGTAAGGCCCGCTGCCGCCCCATCCCAGGGTCTCGACGCCCGAGCCGATCAGCCCCGCGAAGCTGCCGAAGGCAAAGGCGCCGACCGCGATATAAAAACTGGTCAGCGCCCGCACCAGCGTGCGCGTTCGACGATGCGCGATCGCCAGTTCCGGGCGCAGCGCCGCCCTCTCTTCGGCCGTATTGCCGCCCAGCTTGGCCGCGATCGCCCTTGTCCTATCGACCGCGCGGGCGAAACGGTTGGAGGTGGACAGCACCAGCACCGACGATGCGTTGGTGATCAGCGCCGGCGCTGCTATGGCGGTCAGGAGTTCGAGCGGCGTTTGCGCCATATGCTTTCTGCCTTTTAACGCCACGCGCGCGATGCAGTGGCTTATGCGGCGTGACCATACAATATACTACCCATCACAGGCATCCGGAGGTTCTGTCATGGCGAAAGCAATTTGGAACGGCAAGGTGGTCGCCGAAAGCGATCGGTTCGAGGAGGTCGAGGGCAATATCTATTTCCCGCCCGAATCGCTGAATCGCGAATATTTCATCGACAGCGACCACGCCAGCATCTGCCCCTGGAAAGGAACGGCCGGGTATTTCACCCTGACGGTGGACGGCAAAACCAACCCCAACGCCGCGTGGATTTACCGCGAGCCCAAACAGGCCGCGGCCAAGATCAAGGACCACGTCGCCTTCTGGCGCGGCGTCGAGGTTCAGCGGTAGGATCAATAACCAATCGACAACCAATCGATCATCCTCGGCGGCCTTAATAAATGACTGATTACGATTTCGATCTTTACGTCCTCGGCGGCGGCTCCGGCGGCGTGCGCGCGAGCCGCATCGCGGCCACCCATGGCGCGCGCGTCGGCGTGGCCGAGGAACGCTATATGGGCGGCACCTGCGTCAATGTCGGCTGCATCCCGAAAAAGCTGCTGGCCTATTCCGCCGGCTTCGGCCATGGCTTCGAGGACGCCAAGGGTTACGGCTGGGATTGCGGGGTCAACCGCTTTTCCTGGCCCGACCTGATCCGGAACAAGGATGCCGAGATTTCGCGGCTGAATGGCGTCTATCGCCGGCTGATGGACCGGGCCGGCGTCACCATCCACGATTCCCGCGCCACGCTGGTTGACGCCCATACCGTCGAAATCGCTGACGGCCAGCGCTTCACGGCCGATCGGATCCTCATCGCCACCGGCGGCTGGCCTTTCGTGCCCGATATTCCGGGCCGCGAACTCGCGATCACCTCGAACGAGGCGTTCCATCTGCCCGATCTGCCGCGCCGGGTGCTCATCGCCGGCGGCGGCTATATCGCGGTGGAATTCGCCGGCATCTTCGCCGGGCTGGGGGCGGAGGTGACGCTCATGCATCGCGGCACGGCGATCCTGACGGCGTTCGATCATGAGCTGGGCGTCCGCCTGCTGCATGAGATGAAGACGCATGGAATCGCGACCCATCTGCTGACCGTCATCGTCAAGCTGGAAAAGACCGCCTCCGGCATTCTCGCCACCTGCAACAACGGCCAAACCTACGAGGCCGATTGCGTGCTGTTCGCCACCGGCCGCAAGCCGATGACGGATGGCATCGGGCTTGCGGAACTCGGCGTCGCGATGGATTCCGAGGGCGCCGTCATCGTCGACGAGGATGACCGGACCAATATTCCCCATATCTTCGCGATCGGCGACGTGACCAATCAATTGAACCTGACGCCGGTCGCCACCGCCAAGGGGCAGGCCTTGGCCGAACGCCTGTTCGCCGGCAAGGACCGGCATGTCAGCCTGGAGAACGTGCCGACCGCGATCTTCTCGTCCCCGCCCATCGCCACGGTGGGCATTTCCGAGGAACAGGCGGCCGAGCGCGGCCTTTCGGTCAAGATATTCAAGGAAAGTTTCCGCCCGCTGAAGCATCGCCTGTCCGAACGCGATCAGGAGACCTTCATGAAGCTGATCGTCGACAACGCCACCGACCGCGTCCTTGGCTGCCACATGATCGGCGATGACGCGGCGGAAATGATGCAGGGCTTCGCCGTCGCCATCACCGCCGGCGCGACCAAGGCGATGTTCAACGACACGATCGGCATCCACCCCACCTCCGCCGAGGAATTCCTCACCATGCGCACCCCGGTGGCGGCCAGCATGTAGCGGTCAGCGCAAAAGGGCCCGGCCGAAGCCGAGCCCTTCGTTGCGCGCTCGTGCGATTACTTCGCGGTCGAGTCGGACTTCACAGCGGTTGAGGCTCCGGTCTTGGCGGAAACGGTCTTCACCGCCTTGGCGCTATGATGCTTCGCGACCTTCGTCGCGACTTTGGTCTTCTCGCCGCCGGAGGCCGCCGGCGTGGTGACGGCCGCGCTGGTGCTGTCGGACTTCATCGTTCCGGTGGCAGGGGCGGAAACGGCCGGGCTGGCGGCTGGCGCGACCGTGGCGGGCGGCGCGACTGCGGCGGGCGCCTGGGCGAAAGCCGGCGTGGCGAGTGCGAGCGCGGCGACAGCCATCAAGGGACGGAAAAAGGACATCGAAATCTCCTGGGTCATGGAACCGGTCGGCCAATCCGCCCGGTTCCGTATTCAGAAGATGGACTGTGAAAATGTTCGGTTCATGTGGTTTTCAAGGTATTTCCGAGGCTTTATGTGTCCAATTCATGGCGGTGTTTTTAAATACTAACGCTTGACGTAAGTAACGCGGCGCATCATGTTAGCTCGTGGCCATTAAGTCGTTTTGCGATCGGCATGCCGAGGCGATATTTAACCGGACGCCGACGAAGCGGATCGGGGCCGATATCGCGAAGGCGGCGCGACGTAAGCTGGTGCTTTTGGACGCTGCTATCCGCTTGGGGGACTTGGCGTCTCCGCCGAATAATCGTCTGGAGGCGTTGAAGAAGGATCGATCAGGCCAGCACAGCATCCGCGTGAACGATCAATTCCGTATCTGCTTTCGTTGGCTTGAAGGCAATGCGTACGACGTCGAGATAACGGATTATCATTAAGGAGATACCCATGGCCGATATAGCGCCGATCCATCCGGGCGAGGTCCTTCGCGAGGAATTCCTTGTTCCGCTTCGTCTGACGGCTTACGCCCTATCCAAGGCGATCGGCGTGCCCCAGACACGTATTTCGGAAATCGTTCATGAGCGCCGGTCGGTCAGCGCCGATACCGCCGTCAGGCTCGGCCGGTTTTTCCGGACCTCGCCTGAATTCTGGATGAACCTGCAAGCGCGCTATGATTTGGAGAGCGTCCTCGATGCCCATGGGGCCGATATCGAAGCGCGGATCCAGCCCATGGATCCGATCGCGGCGTAGACCGCATCCACGGTTCGACCCGTATCTCTTGTAATACCACCCATTCCGTCCCGCCCTTGCCGCGCTCCGCCGATTGGCGCAATACTCGCGGCCTTTATTTTACGTGACTGACCCTGAATGGAGACGAACATGGGCGAGCGTTGGACGCCCGATACGTGGCGCAGTAAACCGATCGAGCAGATGCCCGATTACGCGGACAAGGCCGCCTTGTCGCGCGCCGAGTCGACGCTCGCCGGCATGCCGCCGCTCGTCTTCGCGGGCGAGGCGCGGCGGCTGAAGACGCTGCTGGGCAATGTCGCGACGGGCAACGCCTTTCTGCTTCAGGGCGGCGATTGCGCCGAGAGCTTCGCCGAGTTCAAGGCCGACACTATACGCGACACCTTCCGCGTGCTGTTGCAGATGGCGGTCGCGCTCACCTTCGCCGGCGGCATGCCGGTCGTGAAGATGCTCCGCCTTGCCGGCCAGTTCACCAAGCCCCGCTCGGAGCCGTTCGAGCGCCAGGGCGACGTGGAGCTGCCCAGCTATCGCGGCGACATGGTGAACGGGCTCCCGTTCGACGCCGAACAGCGTCAGCCCGATCCCGATCGCATGATCCGCGCCTATAACCAATCCGCGGCCACGCTGAACCTGCTGCGCGCCTTCGCGCAAGGCGGTTACGCCGACTTGCATCAGGTCCATCGCTGGACCCTGGGATTCGTCGCCGCCAGCGCGCAGGGCAAGCGTTATGACGCCCTGGCGCAGGAGATCGACAGGGCGCTCGCCTTCATGGCGGCCTGCGGCATCACCGGCGAGACCACGCCGCAAATCCGCGAGACCGATCTGTTCACGGCGCATGAGGCGCTGCTGCTGCCCTTCGAACAGGCGCTGACCCGCATCGATTCCACCTCTGGCGATTGGTACAACGTATCCGCCCATTTCGTCTGGATCGGCGACCGCACCCGCAAGATCGATGGCGCCCATGTGGAATTCATGCGCGGCATCAAAAATCCTATCGGCCTCAAATGCGGCCCCAGCCTCGCGCCGGACGATCTGCTGCGCCTGATCGACGTTTTGAATCCCGCCAACGAGCCCGGTCGCCTGACGTTGATCAGCCGCATGGGCGCGGACAAGATCGAGGACAAGCTGCCGCCGCTGCTGCGCGCCGTAAAGCGCGAGGGGCGTATGGTCGGCTGGGTGTCGGACCCGATGCATGGCAACACGATCAAATCCGCGACCGGGTACAAGACGCGGCCGTTCGATCGCATCCTGGCGGAGGTGCGGGGATTCTTCGCCGCCCATGCGGCGGAGGGTACTCATCCGGGCGGCGTCCATTTCGAGATGACCGGGCAAGACGTCACCGAATGCACCGGCGGCGCCCAGGCTATTACGGATTCGGGTCTGTCGCTCCGCTATCA
>CAJCJC010000038.1 GCA_903970575.1 Alphaproteobacteria bacterium | reverse complement strand
GGCGCGGCAGGCTGAAACGCGCGCTATCCCCAATGAGTTCTAGAACGCCCGGCGTCATTCCGCTCGGCGGCCGCATGATCAACTTCAGATCCCATCTGGGACGATATTCGGTCGGACCTTGGCGTTCCAGGATAGAATCGCCGAGCGAAAACTTCGGGTCTTCGACGTTCAGGTCGCGCGTTTCGACATTCCATTCGAAACAGATGCATTGGGAGTCGCGTTCGGGGTCGCCGGCGACCCCAGATGCGATGGCGGTTTCATACCAGTTCATCGTGGCGCGCGACGCGAGGATGAAACTGCCCGCCGTGGTGACCGACGAAAAAAAACGTGCAAGCGGCGTGTCTTCGGCGATCGGCGCGATATCCGGTGAAAGGCGCCTTTCCCACGGTTGGGTCCAGATCGGCGCTGGCGCGCCGGCCAAACGTTCGAGCAGTATCGCGAACGCCGTCAAAGCAATCGAGACCGGGGTAAGCGATTCGGCCTTTGCGATGCTTTCAACCCCGCGCCAGATGTCATCTTGCCAGGGAAACCTAATAAGCACGCCATGCTGTCGCGGCTCGCCGGCGCCATCCTGGTGCAGCACGCCGCCTTCGACTGGTTCCACGTTTAGCCGACCGTCCAAAAACGTCCGCTCGGCCGACTCGATTAGGCCGCTGTTCCATCCACAGTTCATGGTCGTTCTCGGGGGGCCTGTTTCTGGGACGAGCAGCTCTCGTCCTAGCACGGTAGTTGTAATTTTATATACTTTTATGAGGCATTATTCGAGCGCAGGATTTTCACAGTTCACACGTAGGCGCATTTGTCGCGCTTAGGCTTCCGACCCTTATTTGTAAAATGCCGCGCGGCGCAAAATGCGCAACAGGTTCTCCGCCGAAAATGGCTTTTGCAGCAAGTCGAAGCCATGGGCGCCTTCCACGGCCAAGGCGTTGCTGAAGCCGCTGGTGAGCACGAAGGGCAAACCCGGCATGCGCGCGCGAAGTTCCTGGCCGAGAGCGATCCCTCCCATTCCCGGCATGACCGCGTCACTGAAAACCAGATCGAAGCGGCTAGCGTCGGCTTCGAGAAGTTCGAGCGCTTCCTCCCCGCTGGAGGCCAGGACGGTTGTGTATCCAAGCTCTTCGAGCAACCGGCAGGAGACCTCCCCAACCGCGCCGCTATCCTCCACGACGAGAACGCGTCCATGCGCCGGTTTCCCTATGCCAGGGTCTTCCCGGCCGCTCTCGATTGGCGTGACGGGCTTCTCGGATCGCGGCAAATAGAGGGTGAAGGTCGTTCCTTGGCCGATTAAACTCTCCACGGTAACCTGGCCGCCGGACTGGCGCGCGAAGCCGTAAACTTGCGAAAGGCCAAGGCCGGTGCCGCGCCCAATGTCCTTCGTTGTAAAGAAGGGCTCGAAAATTTGGTCCAGCCGTTCGGTTGGAATGCCGCATCCGCTATCTTCCACCGAAACGGCGGCGTAACAGCCTGGACCGGCCGAATCTGGCGATTCTCCGGAGCGGACGGCAAGATCGGCGCGGAAAAGGCGCAATCTCAGCGTACCCTGACTGTCCATCGCATCGCGCGCGTTCGTCGCCAAATTAATCAGCGCGGTTTCGAATTGATTGACGTCGGCTTCGACCGGTGCCGGCCGATCGGCGATATCGAGATGAATAACGATGCGGGGTCCCAGCACCGTCTGAAGCATTTCCGTGACGCCGCTCAGCCGCTCCGCGAGGTCGAAGACAACGGGTCTGAGCGCCTGTCGCCGCGAAAAGGCCAGCAGCTGACCTGTCAATCTGGCCGCCCGGTCCGCCGTATCCGAAATCGCATCGACGAAGCGGCCCCGGCGCTCCTCGCTAAGGCCGGGGCGGCGCAGAATATCCGCCGACGACCGTATGATGGTCAGCAAATTGTTAAAATCATGCGCGACGCCGCCGGTTAGTTGACCGATCGCCTCAAGTTTCTGCGATTGCCGCAGCGCATCCTCCGCTTTGGAGCGCTCAGCGACCTCGGCTTCGACGCGCTGTTCAAGCGTTTCATTCAGCGATCGCAGGGCGGCGTCCGCGAGCTTGCGCTCCGTGATGTCCTCCGCCAGGCCGGCTGACCACGTCAGGCCGTCCGTTCGAATGGGAAATGTGCGGTCGGATATCCAGCGTTCGGCGCCATCCCCCCGCGTAATGCGAAATTCAATGCGTTGTGGTTCGCCCTGGATTCGCGCCTGGCGGACGCCCCGCATCGCTTCGCGGTCATCGGGATGGATGGTGTCCATCAGCCGGGTTACGTCCTCCATCAGCCAGTCGACCGGGCGTCCCCATGTCTTCTCGAAGGCCGGGCTTAGATACAGCAACCGCATCGTCGCGATATCGGTGATATAGAAAACCGCATCGATCGTCTCCGCGAGCTGCCGAAACTTGGCCTCGCTTTCGCGCAGCGCCTGTTCGGCCATGCGCTGGTCATGGATGTCCGTTACGGTGCCGATCCATTCGACGACAGCGCCGTTCGCGGCGCGCACGGGCACCGCATAGCCTTGCGCCCAACGCCAATGACCGTCGGGCGTTCGCGACCGGTATTGGATGTTGATGGGCTGACTTGAGGCAAGGCTGGCGGTCCATCTATCCAGCATCGATGCGCGATCGTCAGGATGAATGGCGTCCAGCCAGCCCAACCCGCGATACGCCTCAAGGTTCTGACCGGTGCGCGTTTCCCACCCCGGCGCCTCCAGCATGTCGCCGTTCGGCGCCGTTCGGAACACGATCGGCCCCGACCCAGTGACCAAGGCCCTGTACCGCGCCTCGCTGGAAGCAAGCGCCGCCGTGGCGCGCGTTCGTTCAATGCCGGCCCAGGCGCGTTCGGCCACTTCGAACACGGTCGCGGCCTCATCGTCGGTCCAGATTCTCGGCGTTCGCTGATGAACATGCAGGCCCGCGACCCAGCATCCATTCCGAAGAACGGGCGCCGATAGGACCGACCCCATTCCAAAGGCCGCGAAAGCATCGGCGATCTCGGTTGATTTTGTATCGTCGACGCGCAGAACCGCGCCAGATCGGACAGCCGACAACGGCCCATCTTTGTCGTCGCCCATCCAATGTCGGCCCATGAGGCTCGGCTCACCCC
>CAJCJC010000037.1 GCA_903970575.1 Alphaproteobacteria bacterium | reverse complement strand
TGTGAAGCGGATCGATCCCGAGATTGCCGGCGTGTCCGTTGGAACGCCCGCCGATATCGAAAATTTCCTGAAGTCGTTGCCGTGACGGGTGGCCTGCCATGATGTTCGACCTAACCGGCCGCACGGCCTTCGTCACCGGGGCGTCGGGGGGTATCGGCGGGGCGATCGCCGAGGCGCTTGTTGGGCAGGGCGCCACCGTCGTCCTCGGCGGCACGAGGGCGGAACCGCTCGAAAAACTCGCGGCCATGCTCGGCGGCAAGGCGCACGTGGTGCTGGCCGATATCGGCGATCGCGCGCGGACGGACGCCGCCTTCGCCGAGGCGGAAAAGGCTCTGGGCGGTCAAGTCGACATTCTGGTCAATAACGCCGGCATCACGCGCGATCAGCTCGCGCTCAGGATGAAAGATGACGATTGGGACCGGGTGATCGAGGTCAATCTGACCGCCGGCTTCCGGCTGGCGCGGGCCGCGTTGCGCGGCATGATGAAGCGTCGCTGGGGCCGGATCATCTCCGTCACCTCCGTCGTCGGCGCGACGGGAAACCCTGGCCAGACGAATTACGCGGCCTCCAAGGCCGGCATGATCGGCATGACGAAGGCGCTTGCGGCAGAGGTGGCGTCGCGCGGGATCACGGTTAACTGCATCGCCCCCGGGTTTATCGACACGCCGATGACAGCCGTGTTGACGGAGGAACAGAACCAGCGTATCGCGGGCAACGTTCCGGTAGGGCGATTGGGGCTTCCAGCCGAAATCGCCGCGGCCGCCGTCTATCTCGCAAGCGCCGAGTCCGCGTATGTCACCGGCGCGACCCTTCATGTTAATGGCGGCCTGGCGATGATCTAGGAAATTTCGAAGAGGCTGGCCGCTGGTCAGTCCTTGGAAGACGTGATAGCTGAGTGACCGATAGGGTGATGTCGCATTCAGCCAGACCAAGAATTCAGTTAAGACAGGAGATTATAAGGAATGAGCGATACTATTGCCGAGCGCGTGAAGAAAATCGTCGTCGAACATCTCGGCGTCGATGAGGCAAAGGTGTCGGAAAGCGCCAGCTTCATTGATGATCTGGGCGCCGACAGTCTTGATACCGTTGAACTCGTCATGGCGTTCGAAGAAGAGTTCGGCGTCGAGATTCCCGATGACGCCGCTGAAAAGATTCTGACGGTCAAGGACGCAATCGACTATCTGCGGGAACACAGCACCGGCGCCTAATCCCGCGCCGCTGTTCTTTTTGAAATCACGGTTTCCATCATGAGACGCGTTGTCGTTACCGGCCTTGGAATCGTCAGCCCGCTCGGCGTTGGCGTCGAGAATAACTGGCGCCAAATCCTGGCCGGACGTTCGGGGATCAGCGGCATCCAGTCCTTCGATGTCGATGATCTGCCGGCGAAGATCGCGGGCCAGGTGCCGCGCGGCGACACGCAATCGGGCTTATTCAACGCCGAGGACTATGTTCCTATCAAGGAACAGAAAAAGATGGACACCTTCATCATTTACGCCATCGGCGCCGCGCATGAGGCGGTGGCCGATAGCGGATGGGTTCCGGCCGACGACGAGGCGCGGGAGCGCACCGGCGTTATGGTTGGATCGGGAATCGGCGGTCTGAATTACATCTATGAGGCCTCGGTCACGTTGCATGAGCGCGGGCCGCGGCGCATCTCGCCATTCTTTATTCCAGCTTCGCTGATCAATGAGGCGTCGGGGCATATTTCGATCAATTACGGGTTTCGCGGGCCTAATCATTCGGTGGTCACCGCTTGTTCGACCGGCGCGCATGCGATCGGCGACGCCGCCCGTCTGATTGCCCTTGACGAGGCGGATGTGATGGTCGCGGGCGGGGCGGAGGCGGCCGTCTGCCGCTTGGGAGTCGCGGGCTTCGCCGCTTGCCGCGCCTTGTCGACCGGATACAACGACGTTCCCGAGACGGCCTCGCGCCCATTCGACCAGGGCCGTGACGGTTTCGTAATGGGCGAGGGGGCTGGCATCGTCGTTTTGGAAGAGCTGGAGCACGCTAAGGCGCGGGGCGCCAAGATTTATGGCGAAATCGTCGGCTATGGCATGTCTGGTGACGCCTATCATATGACGGCGCCATCCGAGACGGGCGACGGGGCGTTTCGCGCGATGCGCAATGCGTTGAAGCGCGCCGGTCTGTCGCCCTACGATATCGATTATATCAACGCGCACGGCACCTCGACGCCGCTTGGCGACGAGATCGAGGTTGGCGCGGTGAAGCGCCTGTTCGGTTCGGCGGTCGAGAATGTATCGATGTCGTCCACCAAATCGGCGATCGGCCACTTGCTGGGCGCGGCTGGCGCGGTCGAGGCGATCTTCTCGATCCTGGCGATGCGCGACGATATCGCGCCGCCCACCCTCAATTTGAACAATCCCTCGGAAAATTGCCTGGGGATCGATCTCGTTCCGCTCGTGGCGCGGGAGCGTCCGATCCGCGCCGTGCTGTCGAACTCCTTCGGCTTCGGCGGCACCAACGCATCGCTGGTCTTTAAAGAACTCCATTGAAGCACCGCGGCGCCGGAGAATGAGACGTCTCTGGTTCGGCTTGCGCCTCGTCCTCGTTATCGCCGTCGCGATCGGTTTAGCTGGGTTCGGCGCACGCTTTGTCGTATCCAAAATGCTGTGGGGGCCAGGTCCGGCCCAGGTGGCGACGACGATTGTGATTCCGCGCGGCAGTCGCACCTCCGATATCGGGCGGCGTCTTCAGGCCGCGGATGTGGTTGTGGATTGGCGATTCTTCGAATTCGCCGCGCTTGCGATCGATACGGGCGGTCCTCTCCACGCCGGGGAATTTGCATTTGCGCCGGGTCAATCGCTCCATGAAATTCTGCGGCAATTGCGGGATGGACGCACGGTGGTTCGTCGGCTGACCGCGCCGGAAGGGCTCACGGTCAGCGAAATTCAGGGCTTGATCGCGAACGAACCCGCCTTGTCGGGTGCGGTCGGGCCGACGCCGCCCGAAGGCAGCCTTATGCCCGACACCTATAATTTTTCCCTTGGCGACTCGCGGGCCGAACTGGTCGGGCGCATGCGGCTGGCAATGGATAAGACCCTTGCCGAGGCCTGGGCCGCTCGGTCGCCAGGATCGCCCTTGCCTAATCCCAGCGAGGCGCTAATTCTGGCCTCAATTGTCGAGAAGGAAAGCGCGATTCCAGCCGAGCGCCCAAAGGTCGCCGCGGTATTTCTCAACCGGCTGTCCAAGGGTATGAAGCTTCAAGCCGATCCAACCGTGATCTATGCAGTGACCGGGGGCAAGGGGCCGCTCGGCAGGCCGTTGTCGCACGCCGATCTGGCGATCGACTCCCCCTTCAACTCCTACCGATTCGAAGGACTGCCGCCGACGCCGATCGCCTGTCCAAGCCGCGATTCGATCAACGCCGTGCTTCATCCCCAGGCTTCGTCCGCGCTGTATTTCGTGGCCGACGGTTCCGGCCGGCATGTCTTCGCCGAGAGTTTGGATGACCATAATCGTAATGTCGCGAAGCTGAGGCAACTCGAGCAAGGCGCTTCGGGAGCGGCCAATTGACCGCCGCCGAGCCGATCATCGGCCGCCGCGGTCTGGCGCTCGTCCTGTCGTCGCCATCGGGCGCCGGCAAAAGCAGCATCGCGGCCGGTCTGCTCGCGCTGGAGCCGCGGCTTGAAATGTCGGTTTCGGTGACCACCCGCCCAAAGCGGGCTGGGGAAATCGACGGCAAGGATTACCACTTTATCGATCGGGCCGAATTCGATCGGCTCGTCGACTCCGATTCGCTGC
>CAJCJC010000036.1 GCA_903970575.1 Alphaproteobacteria bacterium | reverse complement strand
GTGGTGCCCGAGCGGGGCATGCCGACGATCAGTATCGGCAGTTCGGAATCCGACGCCGCCGGCGCGATTTGAGGCGGATTCGGCGCCCCGGCGATGGCCCAGTCCACCTCGGCGGCGAGCGCCGCCGCGTCGAAGCGGCGCCTCACGCTCTCCAGCGCGTTCGCCCTGTCGAAATGCCGGATCGCCGCCTCGTATTCGCCCAGATCGTCCAACGCCTTTCCAAGCGCGAAGTGAAGCAGCGACCGGTCCTCATCGGAGAGCTTCCGCTCCACCAGGATCGCTTCCATATCGGCGACCAGCGCCCGGTCGGCCTCGGTAAACTTCCGGCAAAGGCTTAATCCCTGGTAAGTGGCGCAGACATCCGGACCCCAGTTGAGCGCCTCCATATAGGCGGCAACGGCCTCGTCGAAACGGCCCTGAAGCCTGAGCGCGTTGCCTAGATTATTACGGGCGCGCTGAAAATCCGGCTTGTATTTGAAAGCGTTGCGATACGAGGCTTCGCCCTCGGCATATTTGCCCTGGTCGATCAGCGCATTGCCCAAATTATTATGCGCGTCGGCATAGTCCGACTTTAGAGCGATGGCCGCGCGATAATGCTTAATAGCTTGATCCAATTGTTCGATATCTTGATAAGCCACCGCCACATTGTAATGATATGACGCGATCCTAGGATCGATGGCGATCGCCTGGCCGATCAGGTCGATCCCTGTGGCGGCGCGGCCGGCGGCGCAGGCGATCACGCCCAGCAAATTCAGGCTGTCGGCGTGGCGCGGGTCGGCGGCCAGGACCTGCCGGTATAAGCTTTCGGCCTCCCGCAAACGCCCGGCCTGATGATGCCGAATGCCCTCCGCGAACACCTGCCGGACGCGCTGCTGATTGGCCAGCATCGTCTAGGGATTTTCGGTCAGCAATTGACCGAGTTCGCCGAGCCACGGCTCGTAATGGCGCCAGCGTTCGGCCGAACTGCGATAAACCGGCTGGCGCGCCTGCCATGCGCTCGCCGTCACGATGCCGCGATCCTTGTTATGAAAATCCAGGCAGGCTTCATCCCAGTCCAACCCACAGAACGCGACCAGGGAACGGCTGACCGCCTCTTGATCCGCCACCAAAGTCTCGTAATCGATTTCGAGGAAGCGGTCCGGCGGCAGAACCTTGCGCCAATGCGCCATTAGCCGGCGATATTCCTGGAAATAGGCGACGATATCGGCCTTGCGACAAGCGAAATCATGCGTACCGGCAAAGCGCGTTACATAAATCGACAGCGCCGTGTCTATCGCGGCGCGGCGGCAATGAACGATCCGCGCATTGGGAAACAGAGCGTGGATGTAACCGAGAAACAGGAAATTGAAGGGCATCTTGTCGGTGACCCGCCGCGCGTCGGACGAATACAGGCGGAGCAATTCCGGATAATCGCGGATCGCATAGCGCTCGCCGGCGTCGTCGAGGCGAGCGACCTGCCGGCGCCAGACCTTGTCCAATCGCCGCAGCCAGAAATCGAGTTCGCCGGCCGGGGCCATGTCCGGGTGACTGGCCAAAATTTGTTCAACCAGCGTGGTGCCCGAACGTGGCATTCCGACGATCAGTATCGGCAGCTCGGATTTCGCCGCGACCGTCGAGGCGGCCGCCGGAGACGCGGCGATCAGGAGATCGACCAGAGCCGAGAACTCCGCCGCGTCGAACCGGCGAGTCCGGCTGTCGATCCGGTTGCCCCGGTCGAAATACGCCATCGCGGTTTCATAGTCGCGCAGATCGTCGAACGCCTTGCCCAAGGCGAAGCAAAGCAAGGCGCGTTCCGTATCGTTCAGTTTCGGATTATCGAGCGTCGCCCGCATCTCCGCGACCAGCGGCAAATCGGCCTCGGTGAATTTCCAACAGACGCTGAGCCCGTGATAGCTCTGGCAGAGATCGCGACCCAGCCGGATCGCCTCGCGATACGCGGCGACAGCCTCGTCGAACCGACCCTGATCGCGCAGGGCGTGCGCAAGATTAGCCCGCGCCTCGGGGTAGTCTGGGCGCAGCGCGAGGATAGCGCGGTAACACGCGGCCGCGTCGCCCGCCCTGCCCTGTTCCTTCAGCACGATGCCTAGATTGTTGTAAGCGTCGACGAATTGTGGGTCGAGCGCGACCGCCTGTTTGAAGCATCCAACCGACGCTTCGAGGCTACCCTGAGCGCGGCGGGTCATGCCAAGATTATAATGGATGCTGGGCAGGGTGGGATTGAGCGCGATGGCGCGCAGGAAGCACGCTGCCGCCTCATCCGCCTTGCCCTGGTCTTTCAAGGCGAGACCGAGATTATTATGGGCCTCGAGATAATCCGGCCTCAGGGCGATGGCGTTTCGGTAACTGGATACAGCCTCGTTCAGCCGTCCGAGACTCTGAAGAGCGCTCGCCAGATGATAGTGGAACACGGGAATTCGGCCGTCGATCGCCACCGCCTTCCCGATCAATTCGACGGCGGATTGATGACGCCCGAGCTGTTCCGCGATCAGCCCGAGCAAATGCAGGCTGCCGGCATGGCGCGGATGAGCGGCCAGAATTTTGCGATACAAGCGCTCCGCGTCCTGAAGGCGACCGGCTTTGTGATGGCGCCGCGCCTCGGCGAAAATCGCGTCGACGCCAGGCGGCGCGGCTTTCAGGGCGGGCGTGGTCACGAACGCGAATGCCCAAGGTTTTCGGGGAGCAGTTGGCGGAGTTCGCCCAGCCAGGGCTCATAGTTTCGCCAGCGTTCGGTGGAGCTGCGATAAACAGGCTGGCGCGCCTGCCAGGCGCTGGCGGTCATGATTGGCCGGTCCGTCCCATGGAAATCGAGCACGGCCTCATCCCAATCGAGTCCACAGAACGCCACCAACCGGCGGCTGACCGCTTCCTGATCGGCGACCAAAGCCTCGTAGTCGATTTCGATGAACCGGTCCGGCGGCAGAACCGTGCGCCAATGCTCCATCAGCCGAAGATAGCCCCGGTAATAATGCACGATGTCCTCCCTGCGATAGGCGAAGTCGTGCGAACCGGAAAAATGGGTGAAATAGATGGACAAGGCGGTGTCGAGCGGGCTTCGGCGACAATGCACGATCCGCCCCTTAGGGAAAAGCGCGTGCGCCTGCCCGAGGAACAGGAAATTGAAGGGCATCTTATCCGTCACCCGCAAGGCGTCGGGGGAATACCGGCGCAGCAGCGCCAGATAATCTGGAACCGCGGAAGGCTGAACTTGCCCTGGACTGTCCCTGTCGAACCGCCGCGACCAGAATTCGAGTTCTCCCCCGGCGGCGACTTGTGGGTGACTCGCCAATATCTGCTCGACCAGCGTTGTTCCAGAGCGCGGCATGCCGACGATCAGCACCGGCAATTCGGATGCTGACGCGACCGGCGCCGTATTCGTGAAATCCCGGGATGCAGCGATAATGCTGTCCACCAATGCGGTGAAGCGGGCCGAATCGAAGGCGCGCTTGGTATGCGCAAGGCGATTGGCAGCATCGAAATGCCCCATCGCGGTTTCGTATTCCCGCAGATCGTCGAAAACCTTTCCGAGCGCGAAATGAAGGAGGGACCGGCTGCGGTCGGGCATGTTCCGCTGCTCCAGGGCCGCATTCATCCGGGCGATGAGGGGATGGTCCTCGGCCGTGAACTTCCGGCACGCGCTCAATCCGAAATAGCAAAGCCCGGCGTCGCTGCCCAGGCGCAGCGCGGTTTCATAAACGGCGATGG
>CAJCJC010000035.1 GCA_903970575.1 Alphaproteobacteria bacterium | reverse complement strand
ATTTGAAGCCGCCATCGCTGGGCGGGTTATGCGACGGGGTAATGACGATCCCATCGGCCAAGCCGGCGTCACGTCCCCGATTATAGGTAAGAATGGCATGCGAAATGACAGGAGTCGGCGTATAGCCGTCATTCTCGTCGATCATCGTCTCGACGCCGTTCGCGGCCAGCACCTCGAGCGCGCTGGCCAGCGCGGGTTCCGACAGCGCATGCGTGTCCTTGCCGATGAACAGGGGACCGGTCGTTCCCTGGGCAGCGCGATAGAGGCAGATCGCCTGGGTGATGGCGAGGATATGATCCTCGTTAAAGGCGCATTGAAAGGCGGAGCCGCGATGGCCCGACGTTCCGAACGCCACACGCTGGGAAGCGACCGCCGGATCGGGCTTGAGGGCGAAATAGGCGGTGACCAGGCGCGGGATATTGACCAGCGTAGCAGGATCGACCGGCTTGCCCGCGAGGAGGCTGATTTTTTCGCTCATATCGTCGTCCGCCCTATCCCAGTACGATGCGCACGGCATGAACGGCGCCATCGTCAATCAAAGGGAACGCGCCCGGATCGTCCACGACCGGCTTGCCGTCCAGTTCGGCGCTGAAAATCCCCCGGCTGACGCCGTTCGGGTTTTCAACCGCAATCTCGTAGCGGGAGGATTTGTAGTTGTATGTGATCTCGAATCCGGGCCAGGCCCTGGGGATACACGGATCGATTTTCAAACGATCGCCGCAGAGCTGGAAGCCAAGGATGCTTTCGAGCCCGACCCTGTACATCCAGCCGGATGAGCCGGAATACCAGGTCCAACCGCCGCGGCCGACTTGAGGCGGCATGGAGTAGACGTCGCCGCAGACGACATAGGGCTCTACCCGGTAACGATGGATCGCGGCGTGGCTAGCGCCATGGCTGATGGGATTGAGAATGGAAAAACACTCGGCGGCGCGGTCGCCATCCCCAAGCATGGCGAAGGCGAGCGCCACCCAGGTAGCCGCATGGGTATATTGCCCGCCATTCTCGCGCACGCCCTTCGGGTAACCCTGTATATAGCCTGGATTGGGGTTCGAAACATCGAAGGGCGGTTCGAACAGAAGAATGAGGCCATCGTCGCGGCGGACGAGATATTTGTCGACCGCCGCCATTGCCCTGCGCGCGCGGGCGGGATCGGCCGCCTTGGAAATCACGCTCCAGGATTGCGCGATCGAATCGATTCGACACTCGCTGTTTTCGATCGAGCCCAACGGCGAACCGTCATCGAAATAGGCGCGGCGGTGCCAATCCCCATCCCACGCCTCTTCCAGCCCCTCCTTCAGAATCGCGGCGTGTAAAAGCCAAGCGGCGACGCGCTTCGCCTCGTTGCGGCCATACCCGCGATGCGCGAAATCGGTCAGCGCGTTGTAGAGGAACCAACCGAGCCAAACGCTCTCGCCCTTACCGCCGGAGCCCACCGCGTTCATGCCGTCATTCCAATCGCCCGTCCCCATCAGCGGCAGGCGATGCGCCCCGATCTCCAGGCTTTTGTCGAGCGCGCGGGCGCAATGTTCGAACAGCGTCGCGGTGGTCTCCGAAACGGTCGGCTGGAAAAAATTATCATGTTGATCGTCCTTAAGGACCGGGCCCTCCAGGAACGGGATTTGTTCGTCCAGCACGGCGGAATCGCCGGTCACGTCGATATAATGGCCGACGATATAGGCAAGCCAGGCGGTATCGTCCGAGATGCGGGTGCGAATGCCCCGGCCGTTTTCCGGCAGCCACCAATGCTGGACATCGCCCTCCGGAAATTGGCGCGCGGCGGCGCGCAGGATATGTTCGCGCGCGATTTCGGGGTGGGAGACGCAGAGCGCGGCCACGTCCTGCAGCTGATCGCGGAAGCCGTAGGCGCCGCTCGCCTGATAGAAAGCGGCCCGCGCCCAAACCCGGCAGGCCAAGGTCTGATAGGGCAGCCACGCGTTGAGCATCACGTCCATCGCGCGATCCGGCGTCTTGACCTGAACCGTATTCAGGCTTCGATCCCAGAAATCGCACGCGGTCTTCAGCACCGCGTCCAGGTCCATGGCGCGATATCTGGCGATCAGCGCGCGCGCCTCGTCATGGCTTTCGGTCTCGCCCAGAAACACGACGACTTCGGCGCTGGCGCCCGGCGCCAGGGTAATCTGGGTTTGCAACGCCGCGCACGGATCGAGCCCGGCGCCGACCGCGCCCGATAGCGGCGTGGGGTCGACCAGGGCGGCGGGACGATCCAGCGTCCCATTCCGGCCGATGAACTCCCCGCGGTCGCCGGTAAAGCGAGTCTTGCGATTGGCGAGGTCGACAAAGGCGACGCGCCCGCCAAAATCGTTGCTCCAGGGATTTCTGGCATAGATCGCGCCGGTTTCCGCATCGCGCTCGGTGATGATAAAGGGCGCCGTCACCGACCTGGATGTTCCGAGCACCCATTCGGTGTAGGACGTGACCGAAAGGCGGCGCGTCTTCTCGCTGTTGTTGGTCAGCGTCAATCGCGAAATCTTGATCGGATCGTCGATCGGCACGAATTGTAGAAGCGACAATCCGATCTGATGCCCGGCGTGCTCGAACTTCGTGTATCCCTGGCCATGCCGGATCAGATAGGTCGAGGATTCACGGATCGGCAGGGCGGTTGGCGTCCACAGCTCATCCGTGTCGTCGTCGCGGATATAAAACACTTCACCCGGCGGATCGCGGACAGGATCGTTCGACCAGGGCGTAATCTGGTTCTGCTGGCTGTTGAGCGCCCAGGTAAAGCCGCCGCCCTCGGTCGAGACATGAAACCCGAAACCCGGGTTGGCGATGACGTTAATCCAAGGGGCCGGCGTCCATTGTCCTTTTTCGAGAATCGTCACGTATTCCCGGCCATCCTTGGCGAAACCGCCGAAGCCATTGAAGAACTCAAGATCGGGACGCGGTTTGGCGATTTCCGCGAGCGTGGCGGCTGGAGCGCGCGACGGGGGCGTTGGATTTGGCTGTATTTCTGGAATGCGCCGGATGAGTTCGGTCAGACTGCCGCGACGCGCCGGAATGACGATGCGGGCGGCGCTCTGCAACAGCTCACGAACCTCGCTCGACACCAAGTCGGCGCGTAAAACGACTACATTGCCTTTGACCATCTGGCTGGGTTGTCCAGCCCCGCTGGTCCGCACCATCGTCTCCAGGGCGTTCTGTAAATCCTGCACGTACGAGGAGGGTTTTTCGTTCAGGATCACAAGATCGACCGCGAGCTGCTTCATGCGCCAATATTCGAACGCGCGCAGCAACTGGCGGATAACGTCGAGTTCGACGGCATCGTCGATCCGCGCCAGTACGATCGGCAGATCGCCGGAGATGCCATTGGCCCAAAGGGTCGAGGCATTCCGGGCGCCCTCGATCAACACGTCTGAGGGAGGGCGCAGATTTGAGTCGGAATAGACGATCCGGTTTGCGATGCGCTGATACAGATGCGCCTCCGCTGGACCGATGCCGATATGGTGAAGCTGAACCTGAGCCTGGGTCCACGCGAAGGTCGTTGCACGCTGATAGGCCATCGCATCTTGGTGCTTGTCGATCAGGCCGACGATTTTTTCCCGCGACTCCGCGGCGAGGGTCCAAAAGGCGATAGTCGCGGTGGCGCCCCGCGCCAGCCGGACCCGACGGCGCAGGCTGAAGATCGGATCGAGGACGGCGCCGGCCGAATTCGACAGCGGCCATCCGTCCATCACCGCGGCGGGGGCGCGCGCGTTTTGCCCCCGACCGAGAAAGCGTGGCCGATCGGTCTCGAACTGCACATCGCCGATCACGTCGCCCTCGACAACCGCGAGGTGGGCCGCCCATATCGGCGAATCCGCCGTGGAGCGCGGCCTGCGCTTGGCGACGATCGCCCCATATTCAGGCAAGAATTCCGTCTCGATGAAAAGCTTGGAGAACGCGGGGTGGGCGCGGTCGTCGGCCTGCCGAGCAAGCGCCAGCTCGGCATAAGAGGTAAGCTCGATTTCGCGCGGACGGCTGCCATTATTGGTCACCGATACGCGCCTGACTTCGGCGTCATCCTCAGGCGAAATCGCGAACACGGTCGCGGTGGCGATCGCGCCATCCTCCCGCATGATCTCAACGCGATCCTCGGAAAAGAGGACTTCATAGCTTTCAGGCTCGACCAGGGTCGGCTGATAGCCGGCCGACCAGACATGGCCGGTTCGCATGTCGCGAATATAGATATAGCTGCCCCAGTCGTCACAGGTGCGATCCTCGCGCCAACGGGTCATATCGAAATCCCGCCACCGGCTGTAGCCCGAGCCAACGGCCGTCACCATCGATGCGTAGCGACCGTTCGATAAAAGATGGGTGCGGGGCATGGCCGAGAACGGGGAGGTAAATCGGCGCTGCGTCTCCGGATAGATTTGCTGCAACGCCACGGCGCCGCTGGACCGGCGCGAGGGCGGTCGCGCGACCGGAACGCCGCGCGGCATGCGCTCTTGCAGCAACAGCTCGGTGGCTTCCACGATAGGCTCGGCATGAAACCGGGCGCGCATCACCCCATCCTGGAGCGCATTGGCGATGGCGAGGATGCTCATCGCCTGATGATGCGCCATGTAAGCATGGATGACGGCGACCTTCTGGCCCTCGGGCAAGCGCTCCGGCGTATAATCGAGCGCTTCGTACCAGCCGTAATGACCGCGCCCCCCCTCCTCGGCCAATCGCTTAAAATTCCTGGCGGCGGCGGAGGGATTGACCATCGCCGCAAGCGCCGTCGCATAGGGCGCGATGACGGTGTTTTCACCAAGGCCGCGCTTGTAGCCCAAATCCGGCACGCCGAATCCGGAATACTGGTAGGTGAATTCAAGATCGCGGGCGTTGTACTGCGATTCCGAAATACCCCAGGGCACGCCAAGCTCCGCGCCATAGCTGATTTGGCGGGCCACGGCGACCCGATTGGTATGTTCGAGCAGGCTGCCTGGCGGCTCGCGCATTATCAGCGAAGGCATGAGGAACTCGAACATCGATCCGGACCACGAGATCAGCACCGAGCCGCGGCCGACCGGCGTCAGAGTGCGGCCGAGACGGAACCAGTGGCGCGGGGGAATATCCTCCTTGGCGATTCCGACAAAACTCGCGAGCCGCGCCTCGGAGGCCAGCAGATCGTAGTAGCTCGGGTCGAGCCTGCTCTCCTGGACCTGATAACCGATCGACAAGAGTTGCCGGTTCTTGTCATACAGGAACTGGAAATCCATACCGGCATATAGCTCGTCCGCGATCTGGGACAGCGCCAACAGCCTGCCGCGCACGACGCGGCAAGCGTCGGCGGAGCCGCTGAGCGCCTCAACCAGTGCGTTGCGTCGCGTCAGCGCGTGCGAATCGACGGCGCCGTTCGCATCCTGGGCTGGAATAGCGGCTAACCGCCGAATTATTTCCTCGCAGCGCCCAGGAAGGCTTTGAAGAGAGAAATCAATTCCCAGGACGGCCAGGAGGCCCGGTCCGGATTGCGCCAGCCATTTCGAGTCACATAGGGTGACCAGCGACGGATCGCGTTCGAGCAAGGCCGCCCAGGGCGCCAAGGCGTCGATATCCCGCTGATGCGACGCGGCGTCGGCGACGAGCGCCCGCAGCCAAATCAAAAGTTCGGCCGCGGCCTGGCTGTTTGGATTCGTAGCCAGCAGAGTTTCTAACCGACCGATGAGGGTCCGCGCCTGCCGGGCGATTTTCGTTAGCGACGCGCGCACCACGATCGTATCAGGACAGGGCGCGGCGATCGTGGCGGCGATGGCGGCCAAAGGCTCATCGAGATCGGCCGCCGACTTGGAATGGCCTTCGGCGGAAAGGGCGGCGCGCGCGGCGCGGACGAGATCCAGCGCATCGTTAAGGCCCCCACGCCAATCGGCGATCAGGCCGCCTTTTGTCATCTCGCGGCAGGCGTTGCCGAGAGCGATCAAATGACCAGCCAGATTCCCGCTATCGACCGAGGAAACGTATTTGGGATCGAGCGGCCGAAGATCGGTCGTATCGTACCAATTATAGAGATGGCCACGAAAACGCTCCATGCGGGTGACGGCGGCCAGCGTCGCCTCAAGCCGCTCCACGGTATCCAGGGTTGCGTTCCAGCCAAAATCCCGCGCGGACACGGCCGTCAGAACGTAGAGGCCGATATTGGTCGGCGAGGTGCGCGTCGCCACGACCGGCTGTGGGTCTTCCTGGAAATTATCGGGCGGGAGCATATTGTTTTCCGCCGTGATGAAGGTCTCGAAAAACCGCCATGTTCGGCGCGCGACCAGCCGCAGCTCGCGTCGCTCGGATTCCGCGAGGGAAAAATGCTCGTCGGCCTCGGGCGCGCGACTGGCCCAAAGGGCCAGCGCCGGCGACGCCATCCACAACAGCAAGAAAATAACGGATATGGGCCAAGCATCCGGCCTACGGGATACAATCACAATGAATGCAACAACGCCGAAACCGATGCTGCCCGCCATCTGACCGACGACGGTCCAAAAGGTCGGCTTCAGATAAGCCGCCTGCGCGGCGGTCGTCCATTCCAGCAGACGGCGTCGGGAGATCAGCAAACGGCCGATCGTGCGCAAGATCGCGTCAACCGAGAGCCAAGCCTGATGAGCCATGAAGGTGACGAGAAACGCAGCCTGGACCAGTCCTAGGAACAGATCGCGGCCGATCCCGCGAAAATGGCTTCGCTTGGATATTCCCACGCGCCTCGGAATGAGCCCTAAAAGGCTGGGAAGTATAAGCGGCAAAGCGATGGTCGAGAGAATGAAAGCGGTCCAGATGGCGCCAGCCGGCAAGGGTAGCGTCCAACCCAGCAGCAGCGCCACCAGGGAGCTTGGGTTGCTGAGCGAGCGGCGCAGATTGTCGAACATCTTCCACCGGCCGATCGGCGGTACGGCGGCCTTTAGGGGATGGGCGCCCTTTTCCCGGCCCTTGCCGAAGACCCAGGGCAATAACTGCCAATCCCCCCGAACCCAACGATGCTGGCGCGCGGCCGCGACGTCGTACCGGTTGGGAAATTCCTCGACCAATTCCACGTCGGACGCGAGCGCGGCGCGATTGAAGATACCCTCCAGAAGATCATGGCTCAGGACCGTGTTTTCGGGAATGCGCCCCTTTAGCGTCGTCTCGAAACTATCGATGTCGTAGATGCCCTTGCCGACATAGGACCCTTCCTGGAAGAGGTCCTGGTACACGTCGGATACCGCGAAGGCGTAGGGATCGAGCCCGTTCGCGCCTGAGAACGCGCGCTGGAAAAGGGATCCGCCCCGGCCCGCCGGCAGAGACGGCGTCACGCGCGGTTGAAGTATTCCATGCCCCTCGACCACGCGCGACGCTTGTTGGTCGATTCGCGGGCGATTGAGAGGGTGCGCCATCTTGCCGATAAGGCGCTTCGCCGCGCCGCGCGGCAGCCTAGTGTCGGAATCCAGGGTGATCACATAGCGCACCCCTTCAGGAAGTGCGACCGGCGCATCGCTCGTCTGGATGAACGTGGTGTCCGTCGCGCCGCGCAGCAGGCGGTTCAGCTCGTGCAGCTTACCGCGCTTGCGTTCCCATCCGATCCATTTGGCTTGCCCCGCGTTCCAGACGCGCCTTCGATGCAGCAGGAAAAAACGTGGCGCTCCGTCCGGGCCCGATCCATAGCGTCGATTGAGATCGGCGATTCCATTTTTCGCCTCCGAAAGCAATGCATCGTCATCGGGCGCCGTTTCCGTCTCGCTGTCGGTCCAGTCCGACAGAAGCGCAAAGAACAACTCCCCATCCGAGCTTGACAGGTAATGGACCTCGAGACGCCGAATCAGCTCCTCGGTATCGCGCGCCGAGGTCAGCAGAGTCGGCATCACCACCA
>CAJCJC010000034.1 GCA_903970575.1 Alphaproteobacteria bacterium | reverse complement strand
TGGCGAGCGACAATCGTTTCGCCAGGACGGCATTGCGCAATTCCGTCCGTTTTCGCTCCGTGATATCCATCACTGTGCCGCGCAAGCCGGTGACGGCGCCGGCTGAGTCCAGGACCGCGCTTCCGCGCGCGGCGAGCCAGCCGGTCTTGCCATTCCCATTTAGCAGTTCGATATCCATTTCATAGGGCAAGCCCTCGCTTCGCGTACGCTCGACCGCCGCCTGAAGGCTTTCCGTCGTGAACGCGGACAATAAGCCCTCCCGCTCCAGAAACGATGGCGTCTCCTGGTCCGGGTCGATGCCCAGAAGATTATATATTTCTTGCGACCACGTGACCGCGTTGGTCGCCGAATCCCATTCCCAGCTTGCCATCCGCGCAACACGCTGCGCCTCGCGCAGCCTCGCTTCGC
The DNA here is from genome assembly GCA_903970575.1 of Alphaproteobacteria bacterium. Taxonomy (GTDB): domain Bacteria; phylum Pseudomonadota; class Alphaproteobacteria; order BOG-932; family Roseiterribacteraceae; genus BOG-932. The sequence continues at coordinate 2,624 of CAJCJC010000034.1, read as the reverse complement.
TCGCCGTCAGAGCTTCCTCGGCGCGTTTCCGTTCCGTGATATCCGTCGCGATGATAAACCCGCCCCAACGGCCATTTTGATCCTGTAGTGGTTTCCCGGTAACGCTAACGACGGACCCTCCGCCATCCGGGCGCCGTACATACATCTCTAGATTGTCGACCAGTTCGCCCCGCAACACCCGTTGTAAAGGCAACTGGTCGCGCGGAAACGGCGTCACTCGGTCCGGCATGAATATGCCGTATTTGCCAGGGCGCTCGCCCATGGGAAGATTAAGGGATCCTGGCCCATGCAAGCGTTCGGCGGCCGGGTTGAATGCGATCAAATTCCCATCAGGATCGGCGGCGATGATCGCGTTCGGACTCGCTTCGATAATTCCCTTAAAGAGCTCTGCCTTATCCATTAGGAAAGTGATTCTGTTCCCAGTGTTAACGACGTTTTGATCTATATCATTGACTGATTCCGATGCATAAGTTCATGTGAATTTTACGCATTCAAATAAAAATTTGGTTATTGGGCCGATCAGGCGCCGTTGATTATCGCCTTGATCCGCGTCGCCATCGCCTCCATGCCGAAAGTCTTGGTGATCAGATGCATTCCGGGCGAGCGTTGCCCTTTGGCCATCACCGCGATGTCCGCATAGCCTGTGATGAACAGAACCTTAAGCTCTGGGCGCATCCGCCGCGCGGTGTCCGACGCTTCGATAGCCGTATAGCCAAGAACTAGAGAACCTCGGTCACCAGCGTGCGCACCAGGGGTTCGTCACCGACCACAAGGATGGTCTCTCCGATACGCGCCCTTGGCGCTCCGCTCAGTTCGCGGTGCGCCGGATCGTTGTCCGGCTCTTTGTCATGGTGCGGCGGACAAAGCCGCGCCGAGGAGGCTAGCTCCGGCGGAAACTCTTCAACCCACCGCCCGCCGCATCGTCCTTACAGGAACGTATCCATCAGCGGCGCCCCCAGATAGCTGGCGCCCAGCGTCATCCCGGCCAGGTTGGCGTTGTTGGCGATATGCGCCCGGCCGGCCTTCAAATCCAGCCACGGACGAACCATCGGATTCTCCTCGAAAATACCCTTGGCCCCCGCCAGAAGCAGCAATTCGTCGGCGATGTCCGCGCATTTCCGGGCCACCCGCGACGCCTGATACTTATAGAACAATCGGTCCGCGACCGGGACATCCTGGCCTTGTCGCACCAGAACCATCATGTCATCGAAAATCTTCATCAACGTCGTCCGCATCGCCGACAATTCGGCCGAGGCGCTGGCGGCGGCCGACAGCGCGAACGGATCGGCCTTGGTCGCCATGCCGGTATTGGTCGAGACCTTCGTCTTGGCGATCTCCAGGAAGGAATTCAGAACGTCCTGCGCCGCGCCGATCGAGGCGGTCGACACCGCGCGCGTAAACACGGCGGCCCAGGGCAGCTTGAAGATGTCGCCGTCATTCACCGCCTGACCGGGGTTGCGACACAGGAAACCGTCCATCGCCTTATGCGTGCGATGTTCCGGCACGAACGCCCGATCGACCTTGATGTCATGGCTGCCTGTCGCCTTCAGACCGAACGTGCGCCATGTGTCGAGAATTTCGTAATCGCTTCGCGGCAGCAGGAAGGTGCGATATTCCGGCGGGCCGCCGGCCTCGGGAAATACAAGGGCGCCCAGGAACACCCAGTCGCAATGGGCGCAGCCGCTGGAGAAAGACCATTGTCCACTTAGGAAAAATCCGCCCTCGGCGATTTCTACCTTGCCGACGGGCTGATAGGAGGACGACACCAGCGTTGTCGCATCCTCGCCCCAAACCTCTTCCTGCGCCTTGAGGTCGAACAGACCAAGTTGCAGGGGGTGTACGCCGACTACGCCCAGGACCCAGGCGCTGGACATGCAGCCTTCGGCGATCGCCATCTGGACTTCATAGAAGACCTGCGGCTCCATCTCGAAACCGCCCCAGCGCTTTGGCTTCAGGATGTCGAAGAAACCGGCCTCCTGAAAGTCCCGGATCGTCTCGACGGGCACTTTACGGTCGGCCTCGGCCTGGGGCGCGCGGGATTTCAGAACGGGGATCATTGCCCTTGCGCGCGCGATCAACGTCGCGGGCTCGGGGAGAACCTCCATCACTAAACGCTCTTTTATGACACCGTCCATGACCCGCTGCTCCTCCGCTTGATCGGGCCTCCGGCGCGATGCCTCCAACCATGATGTTGGCAACCCAGTTCGTAATATTTATAGGCCGATTTTACGCAACATCAAGCTTCGTGCATGGTCTTTCCGAAGAAACGCCATCCCCGGGGAACACGAGCGCCGCATGGTCCCCACCCCCGTGAAACATGCGCCAAGGCCTGCAAGATGCGTAAAAGGAAGGGGCTTTGTCTACGTGTATCGATTGACGAGGGGCGGCGCGCTGACTAGAAGTCGCAATGCCCGCCCTTTGGTCGCGCGCTCCTGGCGGCGCCCGCGGCGGGCTCTTGCAACCGCGCATGAGCCCTGAAAGCAGGGCCGCGCATCGAGGGGATCATGGATTTTCGGTTTACCGAGGATCAGTTGACGTTCCGGGACGCCGTTCGCGATTTCCTTGAGGGCGAGTGCACGCCCACCCATATTCGCGCGCTGATCGGAACGCCCGATGCCGGCGCC
>CAJCJC010000033.1 GCA_903970575.1 Alphaproteobacteria bacterium | reverse complement strand
CGCTTCAAGCCGAGTTGACGGCGCGGGCCGGCGTCGGCGTCTCCATGGGGTCGACCGCGACCGTGAGCGCGCTCAAGGCGTTCGGGGCCAAACGGATCGCCGTTCTGACGCCGCACCAGCCGCGCGGCGACGAGATGGTGCGGGCCTATTTCGTGGAGGCCGGCTATGACATCGTGCGCCTGATAGGTTTGAAATGCGCGTCTCCGACCATGATCGCGCATGTGACCGAAGGCGAGTTGATCGCGGCGCTGAGCGCGCTGAATGGGCCGGATGTGGATGCGCTGGTCCAGGTCGGCACCAACCTGCCCAATCTCGATATCGCCGCGGCGGGGGAGCGTTGGCTCGGCAAACCGATCCTGTCGATCAACGCCGTCATGTATTGGGACTGCCTGAGGCGGATGGGGGTCGAGGATCGGGTTTACGGCCATGGCCGTATCCTGGAGGAATTTTAGGTGCGTTTAATTTCTCGCGATGCAATGACGGCAATTTCCATAAGAACTTTGTTCATAGTTGTAGGGCGGAAAAGCGGAGCGCATTCCGCCAGCATCGATTGGGCGTGGAAGACAGCGGAATGCGCTGCGCTTTTCCGCCCTACGCGCTGCTAGACACCGCGCCATGGATGACGTCGATTGCGCGGTGATCGGCGCGGGCGTCGTCGGCCTGGCGATTGCCCGTGCGCTCGCCTTGGCGGGGCGCGAAACGCTGATCCTGGAACAGGAAACGGGTATCGGGTCGGGCGTCAGCGCGCGCAACAGCGAGGTCGTTCATTCGGGGCTGTATTATCCAACCGATAGTCTCAAGGCTCGGCTTTGCGTCGCGGGCAAGAGCTTGCTGTACGACTATTGCGAAAGCCGTGGGATCGCGCATCGCCGTTGCGGCAAGCTGATCGTCGCCACGTCCGGGGATCAGATCGGCGAACTGGAAGCGCTGGCGCGTCTGGGCGAGGCCAACGGCGTCGGCGATCTGGTCTGGCTCGATGGACGCGACGCCGCGAAGCTGGAGCCGGGGTTGGTGGCCGAGGCGGCGCTGCTTTCGCCCTCGACTGGGATCGTCGATTCTCATGGCCTGATGCTGTCGCTGCTGGCGGATGCCGAGGCGGCGGGCGCGCTGCTGGCCATTAAAACGAACGTTAGGCGCATGGCGCTTGAGGGTCGGCATGTGTTGATCTGGACCGAGGATGGACCGGAACCGGCTTTGCGCGCCCGCCGCGTCGTCAACGCCGCGTCATTGGGCGCGATCGACCTTGCCCGCCGTATCGAGGGGTTTCCGGCGCGGCATATCCCGCAAGGCTGGTACGCCAAGGGCAGCTATTTCGGTTTGTCCGGACGCTCGCCGTTCAGCCGCCTGATCTACCCGCTGCCGGAGCCGGGCGGGCTCGGCGTTCATCTGACGCTCGATCTGGGCGGTCAGGGCCGGTTCGGCCCCGACGTGGAATGGCTCGACGGCGAGGATGTCGATGGCTTCGACTATACGGTCGATCCGGCGCGCGCCGGCGGTTTTTACCAGGCGATCCGTCGCTACTGGCCCGCGCTCGGCGACGGCGTCCTTGTTCCGGCCTATGCCGGGATCAGGCCAAAGCTCTCCGGTCCCGGAATGGCGGCGGCCAATTTCCGGATCGACGACGCCGTCGTGCATGGCGTGCCGGGGATTATCAACCTGTTTGGCATCGAATCGCCGGGGCTGACGGCGTCGCTCGCGATCGCGGATTTTGTCGCGCAGCGCGCGGCATTGTGACGGCGGTCATGTTCGTCAATGATTATCGCCCGAATGCGACGTCCCCCTGTGGAGAAGAGTAAGCGATGAGTGCGAAACCCCTGGCCGGTTTGAAAGTCGTCGAACTGGCGCGGATCCTGGCCGGACCTTGGGCCGGTCAGACGCTGGCCGATCTGGGCGCCGAGGTGATCAAGGTGGAGGCGCCAGAGGGAGACGACACGCGCCGTTGGGGCCCTCCCTTCATTCCCGGCGTGGACGGGACCGAGGGGGCGGCCGCCTATTTTCATGCCGCCAATCGCGGCAAGCGATCCTTCGTCGCCGATTTTCGTAAGGCTGAGGACCAGACGGCGGTGCGGCGCCTGATCGCCGACGCGGATGTCGTGATCGAGAATTTCAAGGTTGGCGGCCTGGCCCAATACGGCCTCGATTACAATACACTGAGCGCGCTCAATCCCAGGCTTGTGTATTGCTCGATCACCGGCTTTGGGCAGGATGGGCCGTATGCGTCTTTCGCCGGCTATGATTTCATGATCCAGGGGATGGGCGGGATCATGTCGTTGACCGGGGTTCCGGACGGGGAGCCGATGAAATCCGGCGTCGCCTTCGCCGATATCTTCACCGGCCTCTACAGCGTGATCGCGATCCAGGCGGCGCTCGCGGACCGCGCGCGGACGGGGCGGGGCGCGCATATCGACATGGCGCTTCTGGATAGCCAGGTGGGCGTGCTCGCCAACCAGGCGATGAATTACCTGGCCGCGGGCGAGGAGCCGGCGCGCATCGGCAATGCCCATACGAATATCGTGCCCTATCAGGCGTTCAAGGCCCGGGATCAGTATTTGATCATCGCCGTGGGCAATGACCGGCAGTTCCGGGCGCTGTGCCGCATTCTGGGGAATGAGTCGCTGGCGTCGGAACCGGATTACGGCACCAACCCGGCGCGGGTGCGTAATCGGGACTTGTTGCTGCCGCTCTTGATTCCGTTGATCGCCGAGCACGACGCCGCCGATCTGCTTGAGGCGCTCCGCGTGGCCGGCGTGCCGGCCGGGCCGATCAACACGCTGAGGCAAGTGTTCGCCGACCCGCAGGTACGGCATCGCGGGCTGGAGATCATGGCCGACGGGGTTCCAGGCGTACGGACGCCGATTATGATCGATGGCGACGCCACCGTGGCCGAGCGCGGCGCGCCGGGCCTGGGCGCGGATATGGCGGATATTCGCGCGGAATACGGGATCGGGACGGATCGGTAACGGCGCGGCGTGACATATTCATGACAATCGGGCGGTCCCGGGTTTGTTGGGGGCGAATGCGCATGGTCTGATGGTCGGGTAACCAAAGGACGCTCAATCATCATGGATGAACACCGCCGCGCGCTTTTAAAGCTGGTAGCCGGCCTGGCTCCAGCGGCCATTTTTGCCGCGTCGCTGGACGCCTATGCCGAGGGCGATGGCGGTCAGGATGCGCTCGAAGCGGCGGGGCTCGACCCCTATGTCGTCTATCGCAAGATGTTTTTGTCCACCTTGCCCGGCGCCGGATATTGCTGGTGGTATCTGGGCGCGACGACGACGCATATCGATGGCATCGGCGATGTCGTCACGGGGCAGGTCGAGACGGTCATGCCCTTTCTCAGCCGCGACGAAGGGCCGGGACGGGTCAAGAATATTTGGCGGGAAATCGGTTGTTTCCGCGATATCGCGACGGGCGAACTGGCGAAGCCGTGGGTCAATCCGGTGACCGGCAAACCCGAACCGCGCGCACCCTCGTTCGAGGATGGACCCGCGACCTATACGGTCGCCAAATCGGCAGGCGGCGTCGACATCGATCTGGTCCAGACCCATGCATCGGTCCAGAAGGTGATTGCGGCATTTTCAGTCGCGGGCGACCGCATCTGCCTGACCCAGACCGAGGACAAAATTCGGGGCGTCGATACGGCCGCGCCTAATCCGATCCAGACCGTCCTTAAAATCTACGCCAGCCTCGCGGATGTGCGGGACCCGGCCAGGAACACCGTCGCCGCGTCGGGATTTTATCGCGCCGCCAGCACGAGGCCTGGCGGGTTCGGCGTGACCGGATTGATGCAAAAGGCCGCCTGGGATGAAAAGCTGAATCCGATCGGTTGGGATCGGATGAAGGCCGCCTACCCGAGCTTTTTCAAAGGCGACAGGATCGATCCTAGCTGGGATTAGGCCCAGCTGGGATTAGGGCATCAACGCCGCCGAAGCGGCGCGGAGGTTGAGCCGGCTGCGGACGGCGGCGTGACGCGCCCGATTGAGGGGGAAGCGGGCGACGATGAAGGCGCCGAGGCCGAGGAAAAGGACCGGCACGCCGAGCCCAATCACCTTGAGCAACAAGATGATCCCGGGCGGCTGTTGCGCGGCGGTCGGGGCGAAGCCGGCGAGGCCGACCAGCCATATCGAGACCCCGGCATAGACGGAGCCCAGCTTCACGATCAGGCTGACGAGGCTGACATGAACGGCTCTGCTGTCCGCCCCGGTCTTCCACAGCGCATAATCCGAGCAATCGGCGGCGATGAGATACGGCACCATCAAAAGCGTTTGCCCCGGCAGCCCCATGAAAACGAACGCGATGCCGGTCAGCCATGGGTTGCCGGCGAGAATGACGAACAGCATCCCGAGCCCGACCGCCTCAAGCCCGGCGGCGAAGACGATGCATTTGATGCGCTCGAATCGTTCGAGCAGGCGCGACCACACCGGCGTGATGAGCAGCGAACTCGCGAACAGCAGCATCATGAAGAAAAGATAGCTGTCGGGCAGGTGGAGCGCGAAAACCAGGATGAAGGGCAGCAATCCCGTGCGGCCCATATGGGCGAACATCAGGAACACATAGCCGAGCGCGAAACGTAGAAACACCGGGTTTCGAATGGCCGAGGTGATGCCGCCCTTGCGGATATTCGGGGCGAGTTTTTGCTCGTGAACCTTCAGGATATAAATCGGCAGCGTGACGAGGATCGGCGCCAGCGCCAGCACGGTGATGATCAACATCGACTGGCCGTAATAGGCCGCGCCGGTGGGCGACGGGCGGCGCAGATAGGCGTCCAGCGCCGGCAGGATTCCGTTAAGCGCATTCGCCGCCAGCGTTCTCAGCGCCGTCGCCCTTGGGTCGACCAGGACTACCGGACTGATGAAGGCGGCAAGAATCGCCATGAGGCCGATCGCGCTCTGCACGATGTTGATCCGGTTCTTGTCCGTGTAATTGTCGCTGAGTTCGGTACCCTGGGAGAGGAACGGGATGAACGCCTTTGTCCAGCCGGAGAAGAACAGCATCACCAGTATAACCAGTCGCGCTGGCGAGGCGGACTGGCCTGGAACGAAGAGCAGCATCGCCGCCGGGGCGTAGACCAGCAACCCGGACACCACCCAAGGCTTGCGGCGCCCCCAGCGCGTGCGCGTGCGATCGGATGACCAGGCCACGAAGACATCGGCGGCGATATCCAGCAGGCGGCCTAGGGTGAGCACGAAGCCGATAAAGGCAAGCTCCATGCCGAACGAGGCCGCGTAGAATGGCGCGACGAACGGAAACGAGAGCTGCGCGATGCTGAGCGGCCAGACAGTCGCCGTGAACGAGACGATGGTCAAGAACGATAGCTTCTTTGTCGCCGCCGTCTTGATTTGAAATCCGAGGGAACCCGCCTGGTCTGGAGCCATTACTGCGATCCTGAAGGGGCAATGGTTAACAAAGCACTTTTGAGCATCATGTACGGCTTCGCGTTCGACGCGAAGATCGAATCTGCCCTGGTCCGCCTTGCATGCGGAACGGGGTATCCGTGCGGCCGATATGCGTCCGGGGGCAAGCGCGGGGTCGGAAAATTCCCTAGCCATGCAATTCGCCCAATCTTGGCGCGACGCGGCGCCAGGTAAACTCTATTCCGGTGGTAACCCCGGCGTTTAAGGAGCCCTTATGTCGATCGTCATCTATGGAAGCATCGGATCGCGCGCCTCACGCTGTCTGTGGACGGCCGAGGAAACAGGGGCCGCGTATCAGTGGATTTCGATCACCACGCTAGATGGGTCGAACCGTAAACCCGATTACCTCGCCATCAACCCGTCG
>CAJCJC010000032.1 GCA_903970575.1 Alphaproteobacteria bacterium | reverse complement strand
GCCGTCGCTTCGGGCAAAGGCGGCGTCGGCAAGTCCACCACCGCCGCCAATCTGGCGCTGGCGCTCCAGGGCATGGGCAACAGGGTCGGCGTGCTGGACGCGGACATCTACGGCCCCTCGATGCAGCGGGTGCTGGGCGTAAGCGGCAAGCCCGCCACGACCGCCGAGAAACGCATCGTGCCCAAGGAGGCGCATGGCCTGAAAGTCATGTCGATGGGCTTCCTGGTGCCGGAGGACACCGCCATGATCTGGCGCGGGCCGATGGTGATGGGCGCGATCCAGCAATTGGTGCGCGAGGTCGAGTGGGGCGATCTCGATTTCCTGGTGATCGACATGCCCCCCGGCACCGGCGACGCGCAATTGACGCTGGCGCAGACCGTGCCGCTCTCGGGCGCGGTTATCGTTTCCACCCCGCAGGATTTGGCGCTGATCGACGCGGCGCGCGGAGTCGCCATGTTCAACAAGGTCGAAATCCCGGTTCTGGGCATCGTCGAGAACATGAGCACTTTCATCTGCCCGAACTGTCACCACGAGACGCCGATCTTCGGCCATGGCGGGGCGCGGGCCGAGGCCAAGCGCCTGGGCGTCCGCTTCCTGGGGGAAATCCCCCTCGACATGGCGATCCGGGTAACGTCCGACGAAGGCAGGCCGATCGTGATCGATCAACCGGCCGGGCCGCACGCCGCCGCCTATCGGCGAGTCGCCGAAGGGGTGGTCGCGGTTTTGGCCGAAAACGCGGGCGAACGCAGAGCGCCGCTGATCCGGATCGAATAAACCTGTTCAGAAGCGCCTGAGGCCCGCCGGGACGATCTCCTGCCCGATCGGCGCGATCGCGAGGATGGCCAGCTTCACATGCTGGAAGGCGAACGGGATGCCGATGATCGTGACGGCCAGCCCGAGCGCCGCCGCGAGGTGACCGACCGCCAGCCACCATCCGGCCACCACGAACCAGATGATGTTGCCGATCAGGCCGAGGCCGCCGGCGCCGATATCGGCCCGGCCACTTAACGCGCGGCGGTCGACCGCGACCCGGCCGAACGGCCAGAAGGTGAAGCTGGCGACCGTCAGCGCCGCGCCGGCCCAGGGAATGCCGATGATCGTGACGATCATCAAGATCGCGGCCAGAACCCAGGCGAGGCCGGAAAGGAAGCCGCCGAAAACGAACCAAAGAAGGTTGAGCAGCAGTGTCATCATTTACTCCATGGCCGGCTATCGCGGCGGTGGCCCGCCGCCGCGCACCAGGGCATCATAGCAGAGCGAGAGCATGATGTTGCAGACAACCGTCTGCACCGGCGCGACTAGGCATATGATCGCAGTGATGAGCCATTCGGCCGTGGAAACGGGCCATGGTTGCGCCCCGTCCGCCGGCGCGGCGGGAACGAATTGAACCAACACGCCCTCGATCGCCAGAAACGGCAGAATGGTCAGCAGCATCGTCGCGAAGAGGCGGACTCCATTTCCGGTCGTCGCGTCCCAGATCGCGCGGGTGCTTAGCGGATCACCGGTCGCCGCCGCTGGAAGCGTCATGATGAGCCGGCTGATCACGACCGCCGCCACGATGGTGACCACGGTGGAGATAAGCGCCGCCGGTCCCCGAGTCCCGATATCCGCGTCGGCGCCGGGCGCGCCCATCATCATCAATCCGGGCATCGCGACGAAAATTCCTAGAATCACCAGAACGATCGCCATCAGCAGATATTGAACGAAATGGCGATCGAACCGAAAAAAGCCGAACCCCGCAGGCGCCTCGCCCAGCAAAACGAACCGATGCACGCCAACCGCGAAGGCCACGGCGAAAATCTCCTCGGCGGCGAGAAGAGCATAATCCGCCATTTTGCTGGAATGGCCGAAGATGGCGAGCAGCAGCAATTCGGCGACCATTGTCACGCCGGCGTAGAGGGCGCAGGGCAAACCCAGAATCGCTCGGCTTTCCCAGGCGTAAAGATAGCTGCGCCTGACAGCCAGATCGACCGGCAGGCGTTTTTGCGGAGCCGGTTTCATTGGCCGCGCCCGAGCAGCGCCATCAACTCTCCAAATTCCCGCTTGCTAAGGCCGCTGCTGGCCGCGTCCAGGGTTTCGCCGGCCAGCATGCGGCGCACCACCTGAAGGCCGGTCGCCGAAAGCTGCGCCGCGCCCAGCCGGTATTCGCGGAACGCCTCGGCCGCGAGCGGCGTCCAGGCGTCCAGCATGGCGATCATGGCGTCGGCGTAGACACGGATTTCATACTGGGCATGGCCATCGGCGCGCAGGCGGAGGAAATTCATAAGATTGTGCAGATCGGTCTTCCAGTACCATTGGGTATAGGTTCCGAGCGTCAGGTTGATTCGCGCCAGTTCACGGGCGAGCCCCTGCCTTTCCGGGTCAGCCGGTTCGCCGTTCTCGCCCTCGTTCAGCATCCAGGCGTAATCGCGATAGGTGCGCTCAGCGTCGTCCTTCAACAATCGCAGCACGGCGTCGGCTTCATCGCCGCTCAGCACGTGGCCGCGCCCCTGCCGGTTGCTGAGGGATTGGGCCGCGAGCTGTTCCGGGGCGGGGATATAGAACTCCCGATCGAGCACCGAATACCGCGCGGAATATTCGTTCACGTTGGCTGTGCGATGCCGAATCCATTGGCGCGCGACGAAGATAGGCAGTTTCACGTGAAACTTGATCTCGCACATCTCGAACGGCGTGGAGTGGTAATGGCGCATCAGATAGCGGATGAGTCCCCGGTCGTCCGACACCTTGCGCGTGCCCCGTCCATAGGACACTCGCGCCGCCTGAACGATGGCCGCGTCGTCGCCCATATAGTCGACAACCCGCACGAAACCATGATCTAGCAGCGGGACGGCCTCATAAAGTATCGCCTCGAGCCCTGGCGCGACGGCGCGTCTTGTGGGGGCGGACTGCGCGCGCGCCGCCTCGATCTCTGCTTGCTGTTCTGGCGTAAGGCTCATCGAAACCGCGCTTCTCCGTAAATAACCGTTGCGATCGACCCGCCGGGCTGGCGTCACGGCCGACGAAGACCTATATCTAGCCGTGTCAGGTCATGCCTGACTATGGCGATAAACGCTTTACGGAATAAGCGTTGTGGACCCGGGGGCGGTACCCGGCGCCTCCACCATCTTTCCGGCCGTCCATGACGGGTGGATTTCTGGGGGCGAAACAGGCTCGACACGCGTGGTAAAGGTGAAGTTTTTGCTCGGCATGATACCGCCGTTATCGGGTCAAACACACTAGGTGCCAACGATAACGTTGAAACCCTCGCTCTCGCTGCCTAAACAGCAGTGAAACGCGCGGCACGGGGGGCGCCGGGCAACAGAAGCCCCCCACTCTCTAAATTTTGCCCGTCCAAGGATTTTCGTCCATCCAGGGAAAATTTTTGCCCAAGCAGGGCGTTTCGCGCCGGCGTCGACCGGCTATATTTCATGCGTGGGCCGCAGTACGATGCGGCGGTGATGGAGCTGGTCGGGCGAGATGGCGAAAGAAATTCTCCAATATAATCTGATGGTCGAGGCGGCGCTGCGCGCGGTCGTGCGGCAATCCCTATCGGAGGTCGCCGAGGCCGGTCTGCCGGGCAACCATCATTTTTATATCACGTTCCGGACCGGGTTTCCTGGGGTGAAGCTGCCGGAATATTTGAGGGCGCGCTATCCGACGGAAATGACGATCGTTCTCCAGTTCCAGTTTTACGACCTGGAGGTCGACGATTTCAGCTTCGGCGTGACGCTGACCTTCAATAACGCGCCGGAACGCCTCGTCATTCCCCTGCGGGCCATCACCGTCTTCGCCGACCCTTCGGTAAATTTCGCCTTACCGTTCCAGGTCGCGGAATTTCCGATTGAGGATCCCCCCGCCCCGCCGCCGCGCGAACCCGAGTCCAAATCCTCGGGCGCCAAATCGGATAATGACGGCGGAAAAGGCGGCGCGGTCGTTTCGCTCGACAAATTTAGGAAGAAGTGACCGAACGACCGGGGAACGCCGCCGGGCCGCATCCCTCCGTTGTCGTCCTTTATGGACCCACCGCCAGCGGCAAATCGGCGGCGGCTTTGGCTCTCGCCGAGCGGCTGGATGGAACCATCATCAACGCCGACAGCCTTCAGGTTTATTCGGAACTCCGCATACTGACGGCGCGGCCCGACGCGGCGGCCGAGGCCCGGGCGCCGCATAGTCTTTACGGCGTGCTGCCCGCGGCCGATGCCGGATCCGTCGCCTGGTGGCGGGCCGAGGCGCTGAACGAAATCCACGCGGCGCACGCGGACGGCCGACGCGCGATTCTTGTCGGCGGAACCGGGATGTATATAAAGGCGCTGATCGAGGGTTTGTCGCCGGCGCCCCCCTCGAATGCCGAGGCCCGCGCCCGCGCCACCGCCCTCCATGCAACGCTGGGCGGCGTCGCGTTCCGCGACGCCCTGGCGGGGCGCGATCCGCCCATGGCGGCGCGGTTGATGG
>CAJCJC010000031.1 GCA_903970575.1 Alphaproteobacteria bacterium | reverse complement strand
AGCGCCGCCATTTTCTCGGATACGCCTTGAGCCAAGCCGACCGTCAAAGCCATTCGCTCCATCTGCTGAAACGCCTGCTGCGCACATATCTTGCGCCGCATCGGCGCGCGCTGGCGCTGGCCGTGCTGCTGATGATCGTCGCCTCGATCACGACGTCGGGCAAGGCGCTTCTGATCCGGCATATCTTCGACGACGTCTTCACCGCCCGGCGGCCGGAGCTGATCCTGCCGATCGCGGCCCTGGTGCTGGTGGTCTTCCTTGCCGGCGGTCTCGCGTCATACGGGTCGAGCGTGATCCTGAATCGGATCGGCCAGGGGGTCGTGACCGACATCCAGCGCGACAGCCTGGCCCACCTCATCGATTCCGACCTCGCCTTCTTCCACGAACATCCGGCGGGCGAACTGATCTCGCGCCTCACCACGGATATCGACGAGATGCGCTATGCCGTGGTCGAATCGCTGACCAATTTCGGCAAGACGACGCTGACGCTGGTCCTGCTGGTTGCGGTGATGTTCCGCGAGGATTGGCGGCTGGCCTCCTTCACCTTCATCGTCTTTCCGCTGGCCGGCGCATGGGTCGGGCGGCGCGGCAAGCGGCTGCGCCGGGTTTCGAACGCCACCCAGGTGGAGCGCGCGCTGTTCGCCCATCTGCTGAACCAGACCTTCCAGAATGTCCGCCATATCAAGGCCTACGGCATGGAGGCCTATGAGAAGGACCGGGTCGGCGGCGCGATCCGGCGGCTTTTCGGTCTCGCCACCAAATCCTTCCGAATCGCCGCCCTGTCCGACCCGGTCAACGAACTCCTGGGCGCGTTGCCGATCTGCGCGCTGATCATCTATGGCGGCTATAGCGTGATCGACGGGCGGACGACGCCCGGCGCGCTCTTCGCCTTCATTACCGCCTTTATGCTGGCCTTCGAGCCGATCAAGCGGTTGGCCAAGTCGAGCGCGGTTTTGCAACGCGGCCTCTCAGCCGCCGAGCGCCTGTTTCGGGTGCTGGACGCGCCGCCAGCGATCGCGGATCGTCCCGGCGCCGTCGCGCTCGCGCCGTCGGCGGCGACGATCAGGCTCCAGAATGTCCGCTTCCGCTATGCCGGCGGCGAGCCCGCGCTGGACGGCGTGACGTTGGAAGTTCCCGAGGGCAAGACGGTCGCCCTCGTCGGTCCGTCAGGCGCGGGTAAATCCACGGCGCTCAGCCTGATTCCCCGCTTCCATGAGGTTGAATCCGGCGCCGTGCTGATCGGGGATCAGGATGTGCGCGCCGTGACGATGAAGAGCCTGCGCGCCCAGATGGCCCTTGTCAGCCAGGAGGTGGCGCTGTTCGACGATACCGTCCTTGCCAATATCGCCTATGGCAAGCCCGGCGCCACCGAGGCCGAGATCGTCGCGGCGGCCGAGGGCGCGGCTGCGTCCGCCTTCATTCAGGCCTTGCCGCAAGGTTACCAGACACGGGTGGGCGAGAACGGCGTCAAGCTCTCCGGCGGCCAGCGCCAGCGCATCGCCATCGCGCGCGCCCTTTTGCGCGGCGCGCCCATTCTGCTGCTGGATGAGGCCACGTCGGCGCTCGACGCGGAATCCGAACGCATCGTCCAGGAGGCTTTGTCCGTGCTTGGGCGCGGACGCACCGTCCTCGTCATCGCCCATCGCCTGTCGACGGTCGTCAACGCCGACCTGATCTATGTCCTGGACCAGGGCCGGGTTTCCGAAAGCGGCACGCATGCGGAGCTTCTCCGCAAGGGCGGACTCTATAGTCGTCTCTATGGCATGCAGGCGGCCGAACAAGCCGCGTAACTATCCCCTCGCCAACCTCGCCATCTCGGCGCTTCGCTCTTCCATCGCCTTGGTGAAGCGGGCGAAGAATTTCTCGGCATAGCGGGTCGCGGTCCCGTGCATCAGCTTGGCCCCGAGTACCGCCAGCCTGCCGCCAATTTCGCTTTCCGCCTCGTAATGCAGCACCGCCCCGCCTTCGTGGTCCACCAGACGCACACGCGCGCTTCCCTTCGCGCTGCCAGCGATAGGCCCATGGGCCTCGACCGAGATTCGATAGCTGGTGGGCGGGTTAAGCTCCGATAGGGTGATTTTTCCGTCGAACGCCGCCGTCAGAATGCCCAGGCTGATCTTCAGATGGCCCGCGTAGTCCGTTGGGGTTACGCGCTCCATGACCTCGCATCCGGGGATGGTGCGTTTCAGCACCTCCGGATCGTTAAGCGCCAGCCAGACCTCCATGGCCGAGGCGCTGAAGCGATGATCGCCGACGAATTCCATCCAACCCCGCCATAAGCTGGTTCGTCTGGCGAATGTAAGCGCTCTGGCCGAGAGGGCAAGCGGCGCGCCCATGGCGCGCGCCGGTCGCGTCGACCCGGCACTGGCATCCTCGTTGGCTTACTCCACGCGCGTGGCCGCGATATCCATCCCGTTTTGGTGGAGGACCAGCTTGGTCGCCTTACCGTCGGGGCCGGTGACGAAGGTTATTTGCGCGGCGACGACGGTATAGAAGAAATCATGCGGGCTTTCGGCGAACACCTCGAATGTCGGCTGATTGCCCAGCTTTACGTAAAATCTGTCGCCATCGCGGGTGACAACGAAATCGCCGTTCCCGGTTTCATACCGACCCACATAGTTGTCAAAGATATTGGGATCGATGCTGATCTGTTTGCGGGGCTGGCGTTGCTGGGCCAACTTTGCCGCCACCTGTGCTTCGAGCGCTTGCGCCGAAGCCGCCGGGATACGGGCCGCGATATAATCCTGCCCGCCCTGGGTCAGGGTGACGCTGTCGGCTGGGGCCTTGCCGTCCCCCGCGAAGTGCAGCCGGGCATTGATGGCATGATAGACGAAGCTTTGCGGTCCGTCCGGAAATACCTCAATCTTCGGCTGGGCGGCCAGTTGCGCGTAAAGGTGGTCGCCTTCCGCCGTGATCGACAACACGGCGTTCGCCAGCATTTTCGATTGCATCAGATAGTCGCCCGCATAAGCGGCGAGAGGCGAATCATTCGCCGGCTCGGCTGAAAGTCGCAACGCCGGCCACGCGGCGGCGAGCGCCAGCGGAATGAGCGCTATCGCGAGTTTGAGACGCTCCCGCCGCCCTATCCGCGCATGCTGGATTGCTCCCGCCAGAATCCGCTCGATCCGGCCCGCTACGGCGGGGCCCCGCGCCATCGCCACGCCAAAGGGAATGGGGCGCGCGGTCTTGGCCATCTCCAGCAGGATCTCGGCGTACCGTGGCGCGTCTCCGGCGCTATCGACCGCCGCGCCATCGCTGATCGTCTCCGCTAGCGCGGCAAGCCGGGCTTTCAGCCACCATGACAGCGGATTTATCCAGAACAGCGCGCGGTTGATCGCTGCAAGGCACTGAATGCCGAAATCGCGTCCTTCGATATGCCGACGCTCATGCGCGAGCACCGCGTCGAGGGTGGCCGCCGGCCAGTTCGCCGCCGCCTCCGGCAGAAGGATAAAGGAGCCGAAACTAAAGGGGGTCGCGATTTCGCCGCTGGTTAGCACGGCGTCGCCAATCTCGCCGTCCCGAAACGGTCTGGCCGCGCGGAGCAAGCGCCGCGCTTTCAGCAATCCGATCGCGATCCTCAAAAGCAAGATTCCGCTGACGCACGCGTAGAGAAAGCACGCCATCTCACGCCACCCGATCGCATTGGCTTGAGTCTTCGGCTCGCTGAGCGGCGTATTACTCGCGGCGTCGATCGCTGTTGTCAGCAGCGTATTGACGGTCGACGAACGCGACGGAAGGTCGAGCGATACCGCCTTGGGTAGCGCGTGAGGCAATGCCGCCAGCATTATCGGCATGGCGAGTGACGCGATGAGAACCACGATCCATGCCGCCTTTTCGATATGCGCATTGCGGTTCCGGGTCAGCCTGAGCGCCAGGCCGACGATCAATCCCAGCAGCAGAGTGCGCATCGCCGAGGCGATCAATAGGTCCAGCATCATGTCTTCTCTCCTGCGGAAGAATCTTTCTTCGCCCCGTTGATCTTGTCGGACAGAACCTTCAGTTGCTTTTCGTTCAGCATGTCGTTGTCCACCATGCCGACCAGAACGTCCTCGATCGATCCATTGCAAAACCAGTCGATCACCCGCTGCACCGCCTTCGCGGCCACGCGCTGCCGCGTTTCCGCCGCGCGGTAGATAAAGGTTCGGCCCAGGATTTCATGGGAGACGAACCCCTTGTCCTCCAGCCGGCGGAGAACCGTCCGTATCGTCGATTCCTTCAGCTTCCGGTCCAGCATTTCCCGCACCGCCTCGGCGGTCATGTCGCCCTGCCGCCAGATCAGCAGCATGACCGCGCGCTCGAGTTCGCCGAGATCAGGCGTCAAATCATTCAATGCGTGTTACCTCCAGTAATGTTACAGACAGTAACACATGGCGATGCGCTCTTGCAACTGCCTTGCGCGATGGCGTGATTAGGTTATGACGGCGCCACGATTCCACGCGGAGGCTAGGATTTTGCGTTCTTGGATGCTGGCTTTCCTGCCGTTACTGCTTGCGATGCAAGCGCCGGCGCTTGCCGAACTCCCCACCTATGGCGTCACGGTCGTTCATGCCTATCCCCACGATACGCGCGCCTTTACCGAGGGCCTGTTTTATCTCGACGGTTTCCTGTTCGAGAGCACGGGGCAGATCGGCCAGTCCAATATCCGCAAAGTACGCCTTGTCGATGGCGCCGTGGTCCAATCTCAGGCCATTCCGGCCACGATGTTCGGCGAGGGCATCGTCAACTGGAAGGGCGATATCGTCAGCCTTACGTGGCGCGGCGAAACCGGCTTTCGCTGGAACCTCAAGAGTTTCGCGCGTGAGGATGAATTTCATTATCCGGGCGAGGGCTGGGCGCTGACCCAGGATGGCGTGGACATCATCATGAGCGACGGCACGCCGACGCTCCGCATCCTCGACCCGCTGACCATGAAGGAAAAGCGGCGACTGACGGTTACCGCGGAGGGCAAGCCGGTCATCAATCTCAATGAGCTTGAATGGGTGAAGGGTGAAATCCTGGCCAATATCTGGATGACAAACCGGATCGCCCGCATCAATCCCATGACCGGCAATGTGATCGGCTGGATAGACCTCTCCGGTCTTCCTGAAACCCTGGTTACGCTTAACCCGGACGCGGTGCCGAATGGCATCGCCTATG